>JBDSSV010000360.1:0-2623 GCA_039928535.1 Burkholderiales bacterium | reverse complement strand
CTGCGACTCTCCCTTGTACAACGAATTTGCCACGTATGCGGTAGCGCACGATGGTGAACTAAGGCTGCCGCCGGTATTCTGAAGCTCCTCACATGTCAGCGGACTGGCATTGCGGGTTCCTTGCGCCGCGACCCATGCGCCAAGCCCGTTCGCCCCGTGGGATATGACTCCGGCAATAACGCCTGTTGCCAATGGTATGGGGGCCGTAACGATACCGTCGCTAACGGATATGCCACCGATCTTGCCGGCGCCAAAGCATGAACTGTTGGCCCAATCCACACCGACTCCCGGGCAGCTGCCCGCCGCCGGAACCGAATAAATCTGGTATGACAGGAGATTGCCCCAGCCGTCCTCAGCGGTCTCGCGGGTCAGGCCAAGCGTCGCGAAAGGAACGGTACCAAATACCTGCGGACATGCAGGCGGAACTGCAACCGTCTGCGGGGGAGCAATTCCGGTTACTGCAGTACCCGGCACCGGGGCGTAGGGACAGGGCAGCCGCTTGTTCGCGCCCAGATAACTGACGAGAGCGTCCTTGACCGCTTCGCTGCGTTTTTTTGTCAGCGAGTAACTCGCCGAACCCAGTTGCGCATTGATGGCGGTGAGCCCGAGCGAGAGGAGAATCAAACCTATCGCGACGACGACAGCTACTTCGACAAGTGAAAAGCCCCGGGCTAACTTCACACGGGTCGACAATGCGCGTTTGAATGACGATCTGCGCATCAGTGGCCGGTGATATTTGTTCGCATGCGCATTGCAAAATTCACTGGTTTTGTTAGCGACATATGATACGCGTCATTTGGCTCCGGGCGAGAATTCAAAACCGCACCCGCCACGACGCATTTGTTAGAAAGGGCACACAATTGACGCGGTGCAATGCGCACGAAGCGAATGCAGTCACTCAAGCCTGCTGTCCAGCCCGGCTTCGGCCATTTCCGCCGCGCGCAGCAGCGCCTGCGCTTTGCTTTGCGTTTCCTGCCATTCGGCCTGCGGGACTGAATCGGCAACGACGCCGCCGCCCGCCTGCACGTGCACCATGCCGTCCTTGACCACCGCGGTGCGCAGCGCGATGGCGACGTCCATGTCGCCGTTGAACCCGAGGTAACCAACAGCGCCGGCGTAAACGCCGCGCTTGACCGGCTCGAGTTCGTCGATAATTTCCATCGCGCGCACCTTGGGCGCGCCGCTCACGGTGCCGGCTGGAAACGTCGCGCGCAAGACATCAATTGCGTGCAGACCTGGCTTCAGCGTGGCTTCGACGTTGGACACGATGTGCATCACGTGCGAGTAGCGTTCGATAACCATTTGCTCGGTCACACGCACGCTGCCGGTCTGCGCCACGCGCCCGATGTCGTTGCGGCCGAGATCGACCAGCATGATGTGCTCGGCGCGTTCTTTGGCATCGGCCAGCAGTTCGGCCGCCAGCGCGGTGTCCTCAGCGGCGGTTTTGCCGCGGCGGCGCGTGCCGGCAATCGGCCGCACCGTGACCGCATCGCCTTCGAGGCGCACCAGGATCTCGGGCGAGGCGCCGACGACCTGAAAATCGCCGAAATCGAAATAGAACATGTAAGGCGACGGATTGATCGTGCGCAGCGCCCGGTACAGCGCGAGCGGTGTAGTGTTTAATCGTTTCGACATGCGCTGCGAAGGCACCACCTGCATGATGTCGCCGTCGAAGATATAGCGTTTGGCGCGCTCGACGGCTGCGAGGTATGAAGCTTCACCGAAACCGGACACCGCGGGTTCCGACTTGGCGGGCTTGTCGCCGGGGATGTTCACTGGCGAGCGCAGTTTCGTGAGCAATGCAGCGAGACGCTCGCGCCCCTTGCGATACGCATCGCCTTGTCCCGGGTCCGCGTAAACGACGAGCGTCAGTTTGCCGGACAAGTTGTCGACGATCGCGAGCTCCTCGGACAATACGAGCAGAATATCCGGCACGCCGAGCGGATCGTGCTTGTCCGATTTGGCGAGACGCTTCTCGATATAGCGCACGGTGTCGTAGCCGAAATAGCCAACGAGCCCGCCGCAAAAGCGCGGCAGTCCCGTTTGCGGCGCCGCCTTGAAACGCGCCTGATATTCCTGCACGAACTGCAGCGGATCGGCCGCCTCGCCGCGGCTTTTCAGTTTGCCGTGCTCGAACTCGCTGCATTCGTTGCCGCGCACTTCGATGCGCGTGTCGGCCGCGAGCCCGATAAACGAATAACGGCCGAAGCGTTCGCCGCCGACGACCGATTCGAGCAGATAGGTGTGCGGCTGATTGGCGAGCTTCAGGTAAACCGACAGCGGGGTGTCGAGGTCGGCGAACGTTTCGAGCACCAGCGGTATGCGGTTATAACCCTCGGCCGCAAGCTGATTGAATTGTGACTCTGTCATGACTCCACTCCATGGGAATACGCAAAAATGAAAGAACCGGCGGCAACGCGAACTACGCGTGCCAGCGTGCCGAAGCGCTGCGCCACGGACGCCAGCGCCCGATGGAGCAAACGATTGTTCTTTCTGTCTGCGGGTGGATCATGATTTGACTATGAGTTTCGTCGCCTCGAATATCGTCTCTACTATAGCATCAACGTCCAGGCTACGCACATCATGGCCCTCGTTGTAGCCATAGGGCACGACGAACACGGGA
>JBDSSV010000359.1:0-3751 GCA_039928535.1 Burkholderiales bacterium | reverse complement strand
AACCGCGACCTGCAGGGCGTGCTGCAGACGCTGCAATACCATGCGCCGCCTTTCGAGGTGCGCGTGCAGCGCCGCTACAATCCGGAAGGCATCACGCAATACAACGTCGTGCCGGGGCTGCTCGGCGTGGTGCTGACGATGACGATGGTCATGATGACGTCGCTGTCGGTGACGCGCGAAAACGAGCGCGGCACGATGGAAAATCTGCTCGCGACGCCGGTGCGCCCGATCGAGGTCATGGTCGGCAAGATCGTTCCGTACATCATCGTCGGCTACGTGCAGGTCGCGGTGATTCTGCTCGCCGCCAACCTGTTGTTTGCAGTTCCCATGCTGGGCAGTCTCGGTTTGCTGTCGGCGGCGCTGATACTTTTCATCGCCGCCAACCTTTCGATCGGCTACACGTTTTCGACCCTCGCCAAGAACCAGATGCAGGCGATGCAGATGACGTTTTTTTTCTTCCTGCCGTCTATGCTGCTGTCAGGATTCATGTTTCCGTTCCGCGGCATGCCGCAATGGGCGCAGTGGCTGGGCGAGGTCCTGCCGCTGACGCATTTCCTGCGCATCGTGCGCGGCATACTGCTCAAAGGCAACGGCGTTACCGAGATTCTTCCCAACGTCTGGCCGATCGCGCTATTCCTCCTGATTGCGGGCACTGTCGCATTGACCCGGTATCGCGAAACGCTGGATTGAACGCCGTGTTGAAATCACCAATGCTTCAGTAGGATTACACGTCCCATGCGCCGCTGTTGCTGCTTGTCGCCGCGCATCCGGGCGCGGATCGGTGATTGCCGCTGGTATACTCCAGTACTGCAGCTTCTTACACTTCCGCATTCCAATAGCCGCATCAACGCGAGGTACGCTCGTGGCGAATCAGCCCGTCAGCGCGCAGGTGAAAACATGGTCGCACGGTAACGTGACGGCGATGTACGCGCGTGTGGCGACCGGTTGGCTGCTGGCAACCGTGCTGGCGGTTTGTTTTGCGCCCGGGGCGGGCGCCGCGGATACGCGCGCGCGCGCCGCAATTGCCAGCGCGCACCCGCTGGCGACCGAAGCCGGCTACAAAACGCTGCAACAGGGCGGCAATGCATTCGATGCGGCGGTGACGGTCGCCGCGGTGCTGGCAGTCGTCGAACCGTATTCCGCGGGACTTGGCGGCGGCGGTTTCTGGCTGCTGCACCGGGCGGTCGACGGTCGCCAGGTGATGGTGGATGCGCGGGAGACGGCGCCAGCGGCAATCGCGCTTTCAATGTATGTCGACAAAAACGGCGTGCCGGTGCCGGGCGCAACGCTGAGCGGCGGCAAGGCGGCCGGCATACCGGGCGTGCCGGCGGGCATGGCGCATCTGGCGCAACGCTATGGCAAGCTGCCGCTGCGCGTGCTGCTGGCGCCGGCTGTGGCGCTGGCGCGCGACGGCTTCAATCTCGATTCGCGTTTCGCGCGCATTGCGAAAGTGCGCGAGCGGTTGCTGCAGAACGGCGTGAATACCGCGCGTATTTTTCTCGACAATAACCAGGCGCCGCCCCAGGGCTATCTGCTGCGCCAGCCGCAGCTCGCCGCTACGCTGGAGGCGCTCGGGCGGGAGGGGCGCGACGGGTTTTACCGCGGTGCCGTCGCGCAAGCATTGACCGGCGCGGTAAACGAGGCCGGCGGAGCGTGGCAGGCGTCGGATCTCGCGGACTACAAAATCGTCGAGCGCGCGCCGGTGCGTTTCAATTACCGTGGCGCGACGATCGTATCCGCGTCGCTGCCGTCGTCGGGCGGCGTGACCCTCGCGCAGACGCTGAACATACTCGAGCAGTTTCCGCTGGGCGACGCGCGCGATCCAGCCAGCGCACATCTCGTGATCGAAGCGCTGCGCCGCGGGTTTCAGGACCGCATGCGTTATCTCGGTGACAGCGATTTCGTCAAGGTGCCGACGGCGACGCTGGTCGCGAAATCGTACGCGCACAACCGTGCCGCATCGATCAATCCGGACCTGGCGACGCCGCTCGATTCATTGACGATCACGCCCCTCGCGTTGAGAAGCGAGAGCTACAACACGACGCACTATTCAGTGATCGATGCCGACGGCAACCGCGTCGGCGCCACGCTCAGCATCAACTCATGGTTCGGCGCCGGCGTGGTGGCCGGCGATACCGGCGTGCTCCTGAATAATGAAATCGACGATTTTTCTCTCGGACCAGGGTTGTCGAACCTCTATCATCTGCTCGGCGGCACGGCGAACGAAATCGCGCCCCACAAGCGGCCGTTGTCGAGCATGAGCCCGACTTTTGTCGAAGACAAAAAAGGCGTGCTGGTGATCGGCGCGCCGGGCGGCTCGCGCATCATCAGCATGGTGCTGTTCGGCATACTCGATTACCTGAACCAGAGCACGGTCGATCTGCTCGGCATCGTGACGGCGCCGCGTTACCACCATCAGTGCTGGCCCGACCAGGTCGAAATCGAGCCCGACAGTTTTTCTCCCGAGTGGCGCGCGGCGCTGACCGCAAAAGGCCACCAGTTGAAGCCGGCCAGCCGGAAATGGGGCAATATGCAGGTGGTTTTCAAGGCCAGCGCCGATGGCGTGGCGCAGGCAGCGAGCGATCCCCGCGGCTTTGACATGGGCGGCTATTAGACTTTAAATATTTTCCGGCGGGCGTAGAGCGGCCTGACGTTCTTCGCAAGGGGGATGTATGTCTGCTGGTCACGGCCACGGGGCGCCACACGACGGCCCGGAAAACAAACGCATTGCGTTGTTGATTTCGGTGCTCGCATTGATACTGGCGTTTTCAGAGACACTCGGCAAGAGCGCGCAGACGACTTCAATCAGCAAGAACATCGAAGCGGCCAATCTGTGGTCGTTCTTTCAGGCCAAGACCATTCGTATGACGGTCATGCGGACGGCGGGCGAGGCGGCCGAAGTCGATCTCAAGCAGGCGGTCCTGCCGAAGACAAAGGAAGTGCTCGAGCAGCGCATAGCGTCCTGGCGCAAGACCGCGGACCGTTACGACTCGGACCCGGAAACCGGTGAAGGCCGCAAGGAACTCGCGGCGCGCGCGAAGGATGCGGAGAAAGTACGCGACCGGTCGCTCGCCGCCTATCACCACTACGAGACCGCGTCCGCTGCTTTGCAGATCGCAATTGTGCTTGCATCGGCGGCCATCATCACCAGCATGATGGCGCTGGTATGGATAGCCATCGGCCTGGGCGTGCTTGGAATTGTTTTTTCGGGCATAGGTTTTTTTGCGCCGCTCGCCGTGCATCTATTCTGAGCGCAGCGTGCGATGCCGGGCCTGTGCGTGCTACCTGCGGTATCATTGACGGCGCAAATTAAATTCCGCCTATTGAATGAAGACCACTTTTCTTGAATTCGAGCAGCCGGTGGCCGAACTCGAAGCCAAGATCGACGAGCTGCGCTTCGTGCAGGACGACTCCGCGCTGGACATTTCCGAGGAAATCGCGCGCCTGCAGAAAAAAAGCCAGCAGCTGACCAAGGAAATCTACGCCAAGTTGTCGGCGTGGCAGATTTCGCAGGTGGCGCGCCACCCGCAACGTCCCTATGCGCTCGACTATATCCAAAGCATCTTTACGGACTTCGAGGAGTTGCACGGCGATCGTGCGTTTGCCGATGACGCCGCGATCGTCGGCGGCCTGGCGCGCGTCGATGGCCGCAGCATGGTCATCATCGGTCACCAGAAAGGCCGCGACACCAAAACCAAGATCCGGCGCAATTTCGGCATGCCGCGTCCTGAAGGCTATCGCAAGGCCTTGC
>JBDSSV010000358.1:0-3744 GCA_039928535.1 Burkholderiales bacterium | reverse complement strand
AAAACGAAAAGTATTTCGGCCACGGCAGATCTTCGCGTTCAACGACCATTACGTGCCGACGACCGGGCGCGAGCGCGGCGTGGCGGGAATCGCCAATCCGGAAATCCGCAACATGGTGACCGCGCTTGCGGCGAACGCGACGCAACACGCCATTACCTTGTTCGGCATCGACGACCCGCGCCAGGGCATATTGCATATCGTGCCGCCCGAGCTCGGCATCACGCAGCCGGGGTTGTTCATCGTCGGCGCAGACTCACATACCTCCACCCACGGTGCGTTCGGCTGCCTTGCCTTCGGCGTCGGCGCCTCCGAAATGATGCATGTGATGTCGACGCAGACGATATGGCAGCGCAAGCCGAAGACCATGCGCATCGAAATTGACGGCGCGCTGGGATTCGGCGTCACCGCGAAAGACGTGATCCTGGCAATCATTGCGAAGATAGGTGCGGGCGGCGCCACCGGCCACGTCATCGAGTATGCCGGGTCGGCGATACGCGCGATGAGCTTGGAAGCGCGAATGACCGTGTGCAACATGTCGATAGAGGCGGGCGGCCGCGCCGGCATGATAGCGCCCGACGCCACCACGTTCGATTATCTCGCAGGCAAACCGTATGCGCCCGCCGGCGCCGCGTGGGATGATGCGATGGCAGCATGGCAAGCGCTGCCGAGCGACGCGGCCGCGGTGTTTGACAAGGTCGTCCAACTCGATGGCGCGCAGATCGCACCCATGGTGACCTGGGGCACGAGTCCCGAGCAGGCGCTGCCGATCAGCGGGCGCGTGCCCGATCCGCGCGACGCGCCGGATAAGGTCAAAGGCGCGGAAATCGCCACTGCGCTCGAATACATGGCGCTGCAGCCCGGCATGCAACTCGCCGACATCGGCGTCGACAAGGTGTTCATCGGCTCGTGTACGAACAGCCGCATCGAAGATCTGCGCGCGGCGGCTGCCGTGGCGAAACTTGGCCGCGCTAAAGTCACGGCCTGGGTGGTGCCGGGTTCGCGTACGGTGCAACGCCAGGCCGAGCAGGAAGGCCTCGACAAGATATTTACCGCGGCGGGATTCGAGTGGCGCGACCCCGGCTGTTCGCTATGCACCGCCATCAATGGCGACCAGTTGCAGCCCGGCGAGCGCTGCGCGTCGACCTCCAACCGCAATTTCAAAGGCCGGCAGGGCACGGGCGGCCGGACGCACCTCGTGAGTCCCGCCATGGCTGCCGCGGCTGCATTGACCGGCCATCTCACGGATGTGCGCGAATTCATCGGGAGCAACTGAGATGCAGCCCTTCACCACCATCACCGCAATCGCCGCGCCCATCGATGAAGCCAACGTCGATACCAACCAATTATGTCCGACGCGCTTCAACAAGGTGCCGCGCGGGCCGAAATATGCACAAGTACTGTTTCATGATCGGCGCTTCAACGCGGACGGCAGCGAAAAGGAGTTTCTGCTCAACGTCGAGCCTTTCCGCAGCGCGCGCATCATCGTCGCCGACCGCAACTGGGGCTGCGGCTCGTCGCGCGAAAGCGCGGTTTATGCGCTGTACGAATTCGGCATCCGCTGCGTGATCGCATCGAGCTTCGGCGACATCCACGCCAACAACTGCAGCAAGAACGGCTTGTTGCCGGTGGTGCTGCCGCAGGCGGTGGTCGACGCGCTGCGCGAGCAAATACGCACGACGCCGGGCACCCAGCTCACGGTCGATCTGGCCAGCCAGAGCGTGACTGCCCCGGACGGCCAGGTGCATCATTTCGACATTCATCCCGTGCGCAAGAAATGCCTGCTCGAAGGGCTCGACGATGTCGCGCGCACCGAGCAGTATCGGGCGCAGATCGAAAACTTCGAAACGGCCTATCGCGCCGAGCGGTCCTGGCTCTACGCCGACAGCCGTTGATCGACTCCGCGCTGCGCGGGAGCTTTTGACCGGCTGCCGCCGGAACGCAACATCTTCATGAGGTCCGCGCATGAATAAGCGCTTTGACGCCGTTGTTATCGGCACTGGCCAATCCGGGCCGGCGCTGGCGGCGAAACTCGCCGGCGCCGGCTGGAAAGTCGCAATCGTGGAGCGCGGCCGGTTTGGCGGCACCTGCGTCAACACCGGCTGCGTGCCGACCAAGACACTGGTCGCCAGCGCTTATGCTGCGCATCTTGCGCGGCGAGCGGCGGACTATGGCGTCATGATCGACTCGCCGGTTCGCGTCGATATGCGCAAGGTCAAAGCGCGCAAAGACAAAGTCTCGGGTGCGTCGAGCACGGGGGTGGAAAAATGGCTCAGAGGCACCGCCAATTTGACGGTGTTCCAGGGACACGCGCGGTTCGTGTCACCAACGACTGTGAGCGTCAATGATGACGTGCTGGAGGCGGGCAAGATATTTATCAATGTCGGCGGTCGTGCGCTGGTGCCCCCGATTGCGGGGGTACAGGATGTTCCCTACCTCACCAACTCGACCATCATGGATGTGGACTTCCTGCCGGAACATCTGATCATCATCGGCGGCAGCTACATCGGGCTTGAATTTGGCCAGATGTACCGGCGCTTCGGTGCGCGCGTCACTGTGATCGAAAAATCGCCGACTATCATCGCGCGCGAAGACGCCGA
The DNA here is from genome assembly GCA_039928535.1 of Burkholderiales bacterium. Classification (GTDB taxonomy): domain Bacteria; phylum Pseudomonadota; class Gammaproteobacteria; order Burkholderiales; family SG8-41; genus PALSA-1004. Next base: position 1,147 of record JBDSSV010000358.1, on the reverse strand, counting down.
CGTGGCGCAGGGAGTGGCGGACGTACTGCGCAACGAGGGCGTCGCGATCGAAACCGGCGCGGAGTGCATGCAGGTCGAAAAGCGCGGCGACCGCATCGCTGTGAAGCTGGACTGTAACGGCGGTGCGCGCGAGGCCGTCGGTTCGCATCTGCTGCTGGCGGTCGGGCGCATTCCGAACACCGACGATCTCGGCCTCGACAAGGCAGGCGTGAAGACCGACGCGCGCGGCTATATCGTCGTGGACGACAAGCTCAATACCGGCGTGTCCGGCATCTGGGCGATCGGCGACTGCAACGGGCGCGGCGCGTTCACTCACACCTCCTATAACGATTACGAGATCGTCGCCGATAATCTGCTTAACGGCGAGCGTCGCAGCGTCAACGACCGGCTCACCGCTTATGGGCTCTTCATCGACCCGCCGCTTGCGCGGGTGGGCATGACTGAAGGCGAGATACGAAAATCCGGCCGCCATGCACTGGTGGGCAAGCGTCCGATGACGCGCGTCGGGCGCGCGGTGGAGAAGGGCGAAACGCAGGGTTTCATGAAAATCGCGGTCGACGCGGACACGAAAGAAATACTTGGCGCGGCGATACTTGGAGTCGGCGGCGACGAATCGGTGCACTGCATACTCGACACGATGTACGCGAAGGCGCCGTATACCGTGCTGCAGCGCGCTGTGCATATTCATCCGACCGTGGCCGAGTTGATTCCCACAATACTCGGCGAGATGAAGCCGCTTAAGTAGTCGCGCGTACGTTCGGCTAGACTCCCGCCGTGCCGGGAGAAAACCTATTCGAGCTTGATACCGGCCTCGCGCACCACGCGCGTCCACTTGGCCAGGTCTTCCTTCACGAAGCGCGCGGTTTCTTCGGGCGAGCTCTCGAGTGTTTCGGCGCCGAGGCGTGCAAAGGCGTCGCGCGTTGCTTTCATGCGCAACGTCTTGACCAGGGCGCCATGCACTTTGAGCACGATGTCCTGCGGGGTGGCTGCCGGCATGATGATGGCCGTCCACGTGCTCGAGTCAAATCCCGGTATGCCCGACTCGGCTATGGTGGGCAGTTCGGGCATCGCGGAAGCGCGCTTGATTGTCGTCACCGCCAGCGCACGCAGGCGGCCGGCCTGGATGTAGCCGATCGATGCTGACAGC
>JBDSSV010000357.1:0-3063 GCA_039928535.1 Burkholderiales bacterium | reverse complement strand
CGGCAATTACGGCATGTGCGGTCGCGCGTTCGACCCGCGCTTCGTCTGGATGTGGCCCAACGCGCGCATCTCGGTGATGGGCGGCGAGCAGGCTGCCAACGTGCTGGCGCAGGTCAAGCGCGATGCGCTCGAAAAAAACGGCAAGGCGTGGAGCGCCAATGAAGAGAATGAGTTCAAAGCGCCGATACTCGAGCAGTATGCGAAGCAAGGCAGCGCCTATTACGCGAGCGCGCGGCTGTGGGACGACGGCGTAATCGATCCTCTCGATACGCGCAAGGTGCTGGCACTCGGGCTGTCCGCCGCGCTCAATGCGCCGATCGAAAAAACCACGTTCGGCGTATTCCGGATGTAATGCGTAGGATCACCGGGATCGCGAACATTTACCTCCGAAGATTCTCTGCGCTCCTTACCATCGGCAACGCATCGCGTACTACTTCATTCTGATTCTCGTTCGTAAGAATCGGCTCGCCGAGTCATCTGACCTGCGCATACATGGCGAAAACTTTTCTCTATGCATATGTGCGCCGTGCGTTTTGCGTATTTATGCACGCTACTCAACAAATAGTTCGTAGAAACGTGATATATCTCACGCTAACGTTTATCGCAAGCCGACGAACGGTCATCGATAGTGTTGACGTCTCGACATGGCACCGCTATATTTCATTCGCATTAAGGGCGAACCCGATCGAAAGACGGGGGCGCAAAGTTACCGGTCTAAAGAGCGGAGTGCTCCATGACAGCGGGATTGCAAGCGCGGTTGAAGGTCCCTTGTTTCCCGCGCATACCATCCCGCCGCAAGTCCTCCGCGCCGATCTCCGGCGACTTCGCCAAAAACAATAACTTGAAGCAAAATATTTTGGTTGTTTAGTACCTAAAAAGGGCAACCCCGACCGAAAGGCGGGCGCGCAAAGTCACCGGTCTAACGAGCAGGAGGCTCTATGACAGCGGAATTGCTAGGTTGGGTCAGCGCGTTTAACACTTTTGCAATCGCAATAGTCTCGTTCACCCGCAATCACCGGCAGCGCGGACGCTTGCCTCGCGCTGACCGCCTGTGTCAAACACGAAACGCCCGGCGCGGCGAGCGCGGGTTCACGATCACCGAACTCTCCGTGGCCGTCGCCATCGTCTCGATATTTGTAGCTGTCGCGACGCCGCAAGTCCTGCTCACGCTTGGCACGCAGCGCGTCAAGACCACGACTTTCGATTTCTACGCGGCTCTCATATACGCGCGCAGTGAAGCGATCAAGCGCAATGCGGTGGTGACTGTTACGCCCCGCACCGGCGGTTTCGGCAATGGCTGGGATGTTCGGCTCGGAAATACGATCTTGCGCAGCGAGCTCGGCACCGGCACGGTATCGTTCAACACTCCGGCGGGCGTGACGTTGGCATATCGTCAGGATGGTCGCCTGACCACGACAACGCGTTATCAGGCTACTCTCACGGCCACGAATTCCACTGCCGCGATGCGCTGCGTTGTCATAGATCCCAGCGGCCGCCCGGTGATCAAGATCGATGCGAATCGCGACGGGAACTGCTCAAATGGCTGATATCCGTCGTATCCCGCTGGGAAATGCGGGATTCACCCTTATCGAGGTGCTGGTGACTCTTGCAGTCATCGCACTGGGCCTGCTCGGATTAGCGGCACTTCAGGTGCGCGTTCATCAGGCGGAGCGCGAGGCCTACAGCCGCGCGCAGGCAATCATACTGCTCGAAGATATGACAAATCGCATCAATGCGAATCGCGCAACGGCACAGTGCTATGCATACGCAACCACAAGCGGCTCACCCTATCTCGGCGTGACCGATTCAGGTCATGCCGCCACGCTTTCGTGCGCGGGCTATGGAGACGCGAACACCCAACAGCGTGCGGTCAGCGATCTCAACGAGTGGGACGCGGTATTGCAGGGCACGACAGAACTGGTCGGAGCAAACGCGGCCGGCGGTGCACTCGGTGCGCGCGGTTGTATTACTTACGACGCGGGAACCCGGACTTACACGTTGGCGGTTGCGTGGCAGGGCATCGTCGACACTGCGGTTCCTGCAGTGTCCTGCGGCAACAATGCTTACGGGCGCGAGACCCAGCGCCGCGTGGTGTGGACGACACTGCAAATCGCGACGTTGCTATGACACCCTCGCGTCAAAAGAAAATTTCCACCCGCACGCTCGCGCGCGGCGGCTTCACGCTGATTGAGCTGATGATCTCACTCGCCATAGGTCTGTTGCTGCTGGCCGGGCTGGTCAGCGTGTTTGCGAGCTCCAGCCGCGCTCACGCGGAGTTGAAAAAATCGTCTGAGCACGCCGAAAACGGCAGAATGGCAATCTGGGAATTGAGCCGCGATGTGAGTCTGGCAGGCTATTACGGCGAGTTCTACACTTTGCCCGCTCCCGCGGCCGTGCCGCCTGATCCCTGCGTCATCACGCCGGCCGCGCTGTATGCGGCGCTCGCATTTCCGGTGCAGGGTTATGAAGCGCCCGCGATGTCGCCGCTGTCGTGCCTGAGCAATGGTGATTTCGTCGCCGGCACCGACATACTCGTAGTGCGCCGCGCCGACACCACCGCGTTGTTGCCGACGGACGTACCGACGGACAACGAAATATATATTCAGACGACAGCGGGCGCGGCCGAGATCCAAGTCGGCCAAGCTGTGTCGGCAATTGGCACTACCAAAAAAGCCGACGCAACCAATAGCGTTCTTTTCCAGAAAGACGGGGCGACCGCCGCGCCGATCCGTAAATTTCACGTGCACATCTATTTCACTGCCCCGTGCAGCGTGCCAGGCAACGGCGGGGATTTCTGCACTGGCGCCGGCGACGATGGCGGAAGGCCTATTCCGACGCTCAAACGGCTTGAGCTGGCGTCGGTAGGCGGCGTGACGATATTGCGGGTCGCTCCTCTCGTCGAAGGCATTGAGAACCTGCAGATTGACTACGGCATCGATAGCTCGCCCGCTACTCAGGACGCGTCGACCGGTCAGTTTGGTGATGGCGCTCCGGACAGCTATACAACTTTGCCGGCTGCGGCGGATTGGCCCAACGTCGTCAGTATGAAGGTGCGCGCGCTCG
>JBDSSV010000356.1:0-12980 GCA_039928535.1 Burkholderiales bacterium | reverse complement strand
GACTGACGGCCGTCAGGGAGCGCTCAGAACATCGGTTTTTCGGCAGCGTTCTTGTAGCGCTCAACGCCGGTGAGAATTTCCTTGCGCGCATCGTCAGGTCCGGCCCAGCCTTCGACTTTGACCCACTTGCCGGGCTCGAGGTCCTTGTAGTGCTCGAAGAAATGGCGGATCTGATTGAGCGTCAATGCCGGCAGGTCTTCCGGCACCTGGATGGACTGGTAAATGGTGCATAACTCGTCGACCGGCACCGCGAGCAGCTTTTCGTCGCCCCCGGCCTCGTCCGTCATCTTGAGCACCCCGACCGGACGGCAGCGCACCACTACGCCGCTGATGAGCGGCACCGGGCTCAGTACCAGCACGTCGACCGGATCGCCGTCACCCGATAACGTGCGCGGGATATAGCCGTAGTTGCACGGGTAGTGCATGGCGGTCGACATGAAGCGGTCGACGAAGAGGGCGCCCGTTTCCTTGTCGACTTCATACTTAATCGGATCGGCATTCATCGGGATTTCGACGATGACGTTGAATTCGTTGGGCAGGTCGCGCCCGGAACCGACACGGTCGAGATTCATTGGTACCCCGCAGTGGTCGCCGGTTACGGCAATTCAGCGTGTTCGACGGGGGCGCCCGCGGATTTGCGTCCCAGCAGGCTTTTGATCTGCATGAGCAGCGCGGCTTCCTGGTAGGGCTTGCCCAGAAATGCGTCGATGCCCAACTGCATGGCATGCTGGCGATGTTTGCCGGCAGTGCGCGACGTGATCATGATGATCGGAATGCCGCGTGTGCGAGTGTCGTCGCGCAGCTTGCCTGCCAGTTCGAATCCATCCATGCGCGGCATTTCGATGTCGAGCAGCATCACGTCCGGCAGCGCATCGTTTAATTTCTCGAGCGCATCGATCCCGTCTTTGGCCGTCGTCACGCGGTAACCTTCACGCTCGAGCAGCGCGCCGGTGATGTTGCGCACAGTGAGCGAGTCATCGACGACCATGATCACGGGCGCTGTGGCCGGCTCCGCCGCGACGGGTGCGGGCACGCTCAATTCCACTCCCGTACGCTCGGAGAGCAGCACCGGATTGAGGATCATGACAATACTGCCGTCGCCGAGCACGGTGGCACCCGCGATGCCGGCGAGACGCGCAAGCTGCGGCCCGATGTGCTTGATGACGATTTCCTGATTCTTCAGGTACTCGTCAACGTGTAGCGCGATCCGCTGCATGCCGCTGCGCAGGAGCAGCATCGAGCTGTGGGCGGCAGATGCAGGCGGCCCGGCGGCTTCGGCGAGCAGGCGTCCCAAATAATGCAACGGGTAATGGGCAGCGCCGACGCTCACCGCACCTTGCGCGTAATGGCCGGCAAGCACATCGGCCCTGACCTTGATAACTTGCTCGACCATGCTCGACGGGATCGCAAACGTGCGAGACCCGGCACGCACGAGCAATGCCTGCGTGACCGCCAGGGTGAGCGGCAGGAAGAGCGTGAAGGTCGTATCGTTGCCCGGACGCGTCGACACTTCAACCCGGCCGCCGATGCTGGCGATTTCGTTGCGGACCACGTCCAGGCCCACGCCCCGGCCCGCGATCTGAGTCACCGCGTCGGTAGTCGACACGCCGGCCGCAAAAACGAATCGCAATGCCTCCTTGTCGGCGACGGTTTCGCTGCCACCCAGCATGCCGGCGGCGATCGCTTTCGCGCGCAATTTTGCCAGGTCAATGCCGGCGCCGTCATCGCTTAATTGCAGAGCGATCTCATTGCCTTCCTGGCGCAGCACAATTTTTATTTCGCCAATTTCTTCCTTGCCGGCGGCCGCGCGCTCCGCAGGCGTTTCCAGGCCGTGCGCGATGGCGTTGCGCAGCAGGTGTTCGAGTGGCGCGGCTATCTTTTCGAGCACGCTGCGATCGAGTTCAATCTGGCCGCCGTCGATATCCAGATTGGCTTTTTTGCCGAGTGCCCGCGCGGTCTGGCGCAGGATGCGGTAAAGGCGCTCGCTCAGCGTGGAGAACGGCATGGTGCGCAAGCGCATCAGTTCCTGCTGCAGGTCGCGGCTTACGCGCGCCTGCTGCACAATCGCACCGTCGGCCTCGCCGACGTTTTTCAGCAGGCTCTGCTGGACGGCGGTCACGTCATGCAGACTTTCCGCCATCATGCGGGTCAGTTCCTGCAGCCGCGTGTAGCGGTCGAATTCGAGCGGATCGAATTGACGGTTTTGGTCGCCGCTCTCCGGCGCGCGCGACTGCATGCGGGTATCCGCCTCCAGCTCGACCTCGCGCAACTGGCTGCGCAGGCGCAGGACACTTTCACCGAGTTCGCGCAGCGATTGCTTGACGGTGCGCAGTACGCCTTCGATCCGCGATCGCGCGATCGTTATCTCGCCCGACTCGTTGACCATGCGGTCGAGCGTGGCGGCCTGCACCCGCAGCATGGGAAGCGGGCTGCCGGGCTGGGTCTCCGCCGGCATCTCTGTCGCCGTCGTCACGGCAGGCTGCGTTTGCTCAGGTTCGGCGGCGGGGCGCAGCAGGCGATCGACGCCGGCGCCCAGGCGGTCCATTTCCGTTTCGAATTCGTCGAACACCGAGGGCTCCACCGCTTCGGCCTTGAGGGCGAACTGGACTCTGTTTTCGAGCAAATGCGTTAGTTCGCCGAGCCGCATCGCGCCAACCATGCGCGCGCTGCCTTTCAAAGTGTGCAGCGAGCGTTGCAGCGCGTGGCAGAAATCGTAGTTGCCGGGCGCCGCTTTCCACGCGCGCAGATCCGCGGCGATCACCGGCAGCAGCGTCGCTGCTTCCTCCAGAAACACTGGCAGGATCTGAGCATCGATGTCGTCCTGGACGATGCGCTGCTCGCGCTGGCGCGCCGATGCGATCGCGCTGCCTATGACGTGCGCCTCGGATTGCATTCCGGAGCGCGCGTAATCGTCCACCTGCGCGGGTGCGGCGGACAGCTCGGCGGTTAAGTCCAGCAGGTCTTCGATTTCGGCGCGGGCCGCCTGCGGCGGCTGTCTCAGCGCGACGCTCGCAATCATCTGGCTCAGCTTGGCCAGCGTCGCCTGTAGCGGGTCGATTTGCGCGGGTTCAGTTACGCGCGGCGCGTACGGCAGCCAGTTCTCGAGGGCCGCCGCGAGCGCGGCGACGTCGGCGAGCCCGGTCGCGCGCGAAATGCTGGCGAGGGTGTGCGCGGCCCGCATGAATTCGTGCGCGAGCGCAGAGGGGCCGCGCGCGCGCCATGCGGAAAACTCGCGGTCCAGCGTGGCGAGATGCTCGTTGGCTTCTTTCAGATAAACGTCATAGAGACTCTGCGGGATCTTGAGATCGCCGATCGTGACTTCCGCCGGTGGCGCCTCGTCCGCGCCTACAGCAACGGGTTCAACCGCGTCCGGCTTTACGGCAATGGTCTCGTCGACCACTGCTTCTGTCACTGTTGTCCGGGCAACCGGCGCAGCAGACGTCGCCAGCCTGATACGTGTGGGCAATTCCTGCGCGTCCGCGGGGAAGTTGGGGATGGGCGTTGCCGGCTGCATGTTGGCTTTGAGCTCGCGCGCGCTCGCGACGAGCGCCTCGCCATGCACGTCCGCCCGCGCATGTGCGGCGAGTTCGGCTATCCACGTGGAGAAGGCCTTGTGCGCACGCTCGATCAGATCCCGCAGTTCCGGTGTGGCCGGCGCATCCCGTTCAAGCGCCTGGTTCAACAATTGCTCGATTTCCCACGCGACTTCGGCAAGTTCGTTGAGCCCGACCATGCGGCCGCTGCCCTTTAGCGTGTGGAAGGCGCGCCGGATCGCCGCCACCGTTTTGAAATCGTCGGGTCGTTCCCGGCATGCCGGCAACATTTCACGGATTTCGCCCAGCATTTGCGTGGCTTCATCGAGAAACACGCCCAGCAATTCTTTGTCCGTGCGGCGATTGACAACCGAGATGGGCTCGTTGACCTCGAGCGGAGGGCTGACTTCGGACTCGCGCGGCGGGAGGTCCGACGCAACGGCTGCCACGAGAGCGTCCAGCGCTGCGGGCGTGGCGCTGGGCGGCGCCGGAATGATGGCAGCGGTCGGGAGCGGCGCGCCGGCCGGCAGCAGTGTCAGCGCATCGTCGGCGAGAAAGGTTTCGATCACTTGATCAGCCGGCGGGCGTCCGCGCAACATCGGCTCAACGTAAAGTTGCAGACTGCTCAGACCCTCGGCGACGCGGTCCAGATCGCGGACCGCGTTCTCGGCGCCCGCGCTCACGCAGTCGACGATGAGGCGACTGCACACCGATAGCAGCGTGTCGGCGCGGAAGTAGCAAAGCGTCACCAGCGCGCCGTGTATTTGCTTGATCAGCTGCGGGATCTGACCGAGGCTTGCGCGCTTGCCTGGCTCGCGCACGACGAGTTCAAGCGCCTGCTCGATGCGCTGCAGGTTGACGTCGATTTCTTTGGCGACCTGCGCGCGCAGCTGTATGTCGCTGATCTGCTGCATAAGGTCGGAACGCAGGCCGGGCGGCGGTTCGCCGCGCCTGGATTTCCCGCGTGCCGCGTCAAGCAGCCAGCCCGCCATGATCGTCACCTGCTGATCGAGATCGGTGAGCGGGGTGGTAAATGTATCGAGAATATGTTCGATCATGAGCGCCATCGCGACCATCTCGACGATCATGTACTGCTGCCGCGGATATTTTTCCGGCAGTCGAGTGGCGACGAAAACGACGACGTCGAGCAGCCGCACCAGATGCTCATTGCCAAGGTCGCTGGCTTTTTCGTGCAGCTTCTTGAGGACGTCGCGGAGCAGTGCCAGTCCCTTCGCGTCGCCGGACGTGTACTGGACCCACGAGCTTTTGGCGACGTCCAGGCGTGCGCGCATGTCGTTTAACGCCGGTTGCAGGCTTTCGAGGTCGTATTCCATAAGTCCCGGCAATGCCGGCCCGGGAAACAGGCTGTCGAGGCGATAGAGTTGCCTGACCTCAGCAATGTGCCCGGTCGTGATATCGCAGGTGGCGATGGCATAAAGCATTTCGCGGAAGACCGCTGCTTCATTCCCCGTGGCGTTATTGGCGATATCGCGCATCACCCTGTCTAGCCGGCTGACCAGCGGCTTCGCGCGGGCAAGCCATGCCGCATCCTTGGTGAATATCAGCGCATCAATGAAGCCCACGGCAGTCCACCACAGGCCGCGCGGCGTGGACATCTGTTGCGCGATGCGATCGATGCCGTCCATGGCAATTTGCATCTGCTGCAGGCCGCGCTCGCTGCTGGCGTCGCGCATCCACGCGAGCATGCCGCGCTGGAATTGCGCCCGCAGCGTGCGCAACTGGCGCGTCGTGTCGACGGGCGCCAGGGCAATGTTTTCGTGCGAGGGCGAGCGCACCTCGAGGTCGGGAAAAAACAGGTCGAACTCCGCGACCGGCGGCGCGCCGAGCAGTTGCGCGAAATCGCGGTATATGGGGAACAGTTTCAGCGGAACGTTGGGTTCGCCCCTGGCAAGATCGTCCAGGAACTGTCCAAGTGCGTACACTCCGCGATCCATGGTCGAGGCGGTCGACTTGCTGACGTGGCGCCCTTCAAGCACTGCCCGATACACATGTTCGACGACGGCGCACACCCGCGCGGTGCCGTCGAGACCGACCATCACCAGCGCGCCATGCACCTGGTGCAGTTCGAGCGGGCAGTCGCGCAACACTGCGGGATTGTCGCTGTTGGCGAGGAAAGTCGCGGTCCGCCCGCGCACGAGCTTCAAGGCGTGGTCTATTTCCGCCTTGACCCATGACAACAGGTCTATCGTCACGTCGGATCGCGTTGCCATCGTGCGTTACGCCAGCTTGAAGCCGGCCACCGAGAGTTTGAGTTCCTGCGCGAGCGTCGCTAGTTGCTGGGTCGATGTTGCGGTCTTGTTGGTGCCGTCGGCGGTAAGGTTGGTGATGCTCAAAATGTCCTGCATGCGCGCAGCCACTTGCGCGGCCGCCTCGGCCTGGGACGTCGTGGCGCTGGAGATGGATGCGATCAGCGTTGCCAGCTGGCGCGACACCAATTCGATTTCCTCCAGAGCCTTGCCGGCGGAGTCGGCGATTCTGGCGCCTTCGACTACGCCCTGCGTGCTGCGCTCCATCGCGACGGCCGTATCGTGGGTGTCGGACTGGATGCTGCGGACGATTGCGCCGATGTGCTTGGTCGCTTCGGCCGACCGCTCCGCCAGGCGCTGCACTTCCTCGGCGACCACAGTGAAGCCGCGGCCCGCTTCGCCGGCCGACGCAGCTTGAATTGCCGCGTTGAGGGCAAGCACGTTGGTCTGCTCGGTGATGTCCGAAATCAGCTGCACGATTTCGCCGATCTCCTGCGAACTTTCACCGAGCCGCTTGATGCGTTTCGCGGTTTCCTGGATCTGCTCGCGAATGTCGTTCATCCCATGGATCGCATTCTGCACGGCCAGAGCGCCTTTGCCGGCCGCCGCCAGCGAGTTTTCGGCGACGCGCGCGGACTCGGCGGCGTTGGCGGAAACCTGGTGGATCGACTCGGTGATGCTGGTCACGGCTTTGCTCGTATCGCGGATCTCGCCCAATTGTTTTTTTGCGGCCTGCAGCAACTGGCCGGTTATTTTTTGCGCTTCGCCCGTGGCCGTCGTGACTTGATTCGCAGCAGTCGTAATTCCCGTCACCAGACGTCGCAATTCGTCGATTGTGGCGTTGACAGAGTCCGCGATTGCGCCGGTGATATCCTCGGTCACGGCGGCACGCACGGTAAGATTGCCTTCGGCGAGTTCGCTGATTTCGTTGAGCAGGCGCAGGATCGCATCCTGGGTGGCAACATTCTGGAGTTCACTTGCGGCAACGCGCCGGCGGGTGTCGGCAACGTATACCCAGATGGCCAGGACGAGCGCGACGACAGCCAGCGCCGAAACGAGGACGAGCCAGATATAGCCGGAGCGCTGGCGTTGTTCCGCCTCGTAAGTGGCGACCAGCGCATCCGAGGCGGCGAGCAGCGGATCGCTGGCGAGGAATACATTGCGCGCGGCCTGCTTTGCTTTGATCTGCGCCTGCGAGTTGCCGAGGATCTCGGTGATGCTGCGCAGGTATTCTTTAAACGCCGTTTCAAGCTCGGCCAGTTTGGCCTTGGCTTCGGGATTCGTAATTGGCGCGGTCAGCGGGTTCTCCTTGCCGTTAATCAGGCTCTGCAGATTGTCGCGGAACGTGTTGGTGTCTTTGCTGAGCAGGAACGCGACTTCCGGGTCGATCGTGTCGCCGCCGAGCATGATGTTCGCGTTCTTGGCGATGCGTTGTGTGAGCACCATTATTTCGCCGGCAACAACCGCGTGCCGCGTGGACGGCGCCGACGAAGCGGTGAGCGCCGCGAGTTCCTCCGCCAGATCGGAGAGCGTGGAGTTGCGGCCGTTGATGTTGTGCACCGCCGCGCCCAGGCCAAGCAGGGTTTGCGTTTCGTTCACGACTACACTTGCGTTATTCTCGGTTTTGTTCCATTCCTGCACGAGCCTGTCGAGCGCATCGCGCGCGAAGGGGGAAGTCGGCGGCAGCGTGATGTCGCCGACCGGGCCGCCCTCCGACAGGAGCTTTACTGTCGCGGAAAACTCGTCACGGCTTTCGCGCAATTGTTTAATCGCGCTGACATTGCCAAACGTCGCCTGCAGCGCGGTCTTGGCGAGCCGCTGGGAGAGCGTTCTTAACTTACCGGCGCGGGCGATATACGTCGTTGCGTAATTCGACTGTTGGGATTCCAGGTGCACGAGCACCGCGTCGACGGCAAGACATGCGACGAGAAGGCCGGTCAGGATTGCAAGCAAAGTATTGGCGGAGAGCCGGCTCAGGAGTGCCACCACGCGGGAGCGTGGCGCGTGCCCGGCCGCTGCGTTGTCGTCGACCGCGCTCCTGCGCTGCCACAGCTGCGGCAGTCGCAACGCTGGAAATTGAAAAGCCATACATCCTCCTCAGTCGTAGTTCAGTGCTTCAGGTGCAGCGGGTGCTGTTCGATGCATCGGCGGCGCCGCCCGCTTCGCGGATGTCATGCCGGGCGCGCGCCGATATCCAGGAAATCCGGGTGCCTTACGAGTCGCTCGACCGCAAGTTCCGTCCACGCTTGCTTGTCGCGGTCGGTGTAATGGGCCGCGATCCAGGACGCCTCGTCCGGCACATCAGTGGCGAGCACGAATAATTGCGGGTTTCTAAGGCCGACGACAGCGTCAATCAGCAGCGCACAGCCGACCCTGTACTTGTCGCTGATCAATAACAGGCGCGAGCTTTCGCTGCGCACGGCCGGCGCACCGCCCAGGAATGCGGAAAAGTCGATCACGCTGTAGAGGTTGCCGCGCACGTTGGACACGCCTGCATACCAGCTGCGCGTCAACGGCACGGAAGCGATCGTCGGCACGGGGATTACCTCGCCCGTATCGACGAGATCGACCAGCCAGCGGCGGTTGCCCGCCATGATGCCGAGCTTGGATGCCGGCCGCAGTGTCTGCAGATCCGCCAGCTGCGCCGACAAACCACGTTGATAGTCGCGTAATGATATCGGTTCGGCCACGCGGTCCTAGCCTTGCCCGAGCGTCGCAATCATCGCGAGCAACTCGGACTGTTTGACCGGCTTGACGAGATAGTTCTTGGCGCCTTGCCGCATGCCCCACACTTTGTCCGTCGTCTGGCCTTTCGATGAGCAGATGATGACCGGAACGTCCTTGGTCGTATCGTCCCGGGAGAGGGTGCGCGTCGCCTGAAAGCCGTTCTGACCGGGCAGTACGACGTCCATCAATACCAAGTCAGGTTTCGTCTGCTTGACCCTTTCCAGCGCTTCTTCCGCGCTGCCCACCGAGACTACGCCGAACCCGTTTTTGACGAGCATGTCGCACAGCAGCTTGCTGTCAGTCGGCGAATCCTCAACGACCAGGACATTTCTAATCTGCATGACTACTTCCTTTCGGCAAATCGGTTCAGGACGGGACGCGCGCGACGTGGCGGTGCACGGCCTCGACCAGCGCTTCTTTGGTGAATGGCTTGGTGAGGTACTGATCCGAGCCGGCAAGCTTGCCGCGCGCGCGGTCGAAAATGCCGTCTTTGCTCGACAGCATGATGACGGGCGTGGTTTTGAACGTGGGGTTTTGCTTGATCAGCGCGCAGGTCTGGTAGCCATCGAGCCGCGGCATCATGATGTCGACGAAGATAACCTGCGGATGGTGGTCGCTGATTTTCGACAGTGCGTCAAAACCGTCTTCGGCCAGCACGACGTTGAATCCCGCCTGACGCAGAAATGCTTCGGCGCTGCGCCGTATCGTATTGCTGTCGTCGATGACCAGTACTTTGATGGCTGTATTCATTGGCCCCCATCGTTTTTATTAATTCTGCGATCCGGCATACTGCACCGGCCGAAAGGGGCGGCCATCCCGCGCTGATTGCACGACAGGTTCAGATGCCCCCCTCAAGGCATGCCAAAGTCTAGACTGAAGTCCTACTAAAGTGCAAGTTATCACTTCGATAGATTTTTTTCTTCACGTGATACTTGAAGTCCGCTGCAAGTATTTATTTAAACGCATAAAAGCCGCGCGCCAGGCTAATCGGCGTCAGCACATGACCGGCGCCGAGTTTGTGACCGTAATGCATGCCAGTCGTTAAAAAAGCTTCGCCGGACAGCGTCGCGATACTGCACGCGGGTCGCGGTAACCGTAATCCGATGGGCGTGCGCACGCGCGGTCGTGGCCATAACGAGCGGTTGGCCGGGTGTACAATCAATGCCGGTTGTACGTGCGCATTGCGTATTTCAAACAAAATTGCGGCACAGGAGGCGGTTATGGTTAAGGTTCGCGGGTTGGTATGGTTGCGGCTGATTGCGTTTGCTCCGGCATTGCTGGGTGTTCTCGCGCATGCCGAGGATGGCGTCACCAAAGATCGCATCCTGATCGGACAGGCGGCGGGATTCACCGGCCCAGTCGCCGGCGCCGTCAAGGAGCAAACCGCCGGCGCCTTGGCTTATTTCGACACTGTGAACGCGAACGGCGGCATCCACGGGCGCAAGATCGTGCTCGAATCCCTCGACGACGAATTAGATTCCAAGAAGACGCCCGAAGTGGCCCGCCAGCTGATTGAAGACAAAAAAGTGTTCGCGCTCTTCCTGTTCCGCGGCACGCCGAACACTGAGGCTGCGTACCCGGTTGCGGCCAAGGCGAAGATCCCGATGATCGCGCCATCGACAGGTGCACAGTCAATGTATTCCCCGCCGCGAAAATATCTGTTTCCAGTGCGCGCGAGCTACCATTCCGAGACGGCGGCGATCGTGAACCACCTCGTGTCGCTGGGCATCAAGAAAATCGCCGTACTGCATGACGACGGCGCGTTCGGCAAGGACGTACTCAAAGGCGTGGAAAACGCGCTGCGGGATAAAAAGATGGCACCTTCCAGTGTCGCCAGCTACGTGCGCGGGACCGCCAAAATCGAAGCGGCGGTCAAGCAGATCGCCACCGACGATCCGCAGGCCGTAGTCATGGCTGCCGCGGTAGATTCAGGCTCGGCCTTTATTGCCCAGATGAAGGCGCAGAGCCGGAATCCGATGTTTTTCGTGCTGTCCAACCTGAGCGCGAATTCGTTCGTCAAAGCGCTCGGCGCCAATGTGAACGGAGTCGTCATCAGCCAGGTCTCGCCGTATCCGTTCGCCGTCACTACGCCGATATCGAGCGAATTTCTCAAGGCAGCCAAACAGCGCGAGCTGTTGCCGTCTTATGCGTCTATTGAAGGCTTTATTGCCGCCAAAGTGCTCGTCGAAGGCCTCCGCCGCGCCGGTCCGCAGCCAACCCGCGAAAAATTAATAAAGGGACTGGAGTCCATGGCGCGTTTTGATCTCGGTGGTATTTCTGTCGACTACGGACCCGAGAAAAGGAGCGGCACTACTTTTGTCGATCTTACGGTGCTCGGCAAGGACGGCCAGTTTTTTCACTGAGGTTTGCACGCCTCGCGGATAGATATCTGAAACAAGGCTGGCGCGGTCGCGGCGGCAGCGGCGATAATGCGGGCCATGACTCCCGTATTTCGTTTCGCGCATGCCGGGGGCGCCGATTGGCGGTCCGCCGCCGACGCCTGCGTAGCGCAGCTGGCGGGTCCACCGGCAAGCCTCGGTTTCCTGTATGTCACCGATCTGCTGGCGGATCAGCTTGCCGATATCCTTGAATTTTTTCGCCAGCGTACCGGCGTGCGCCATTGGGTCGGCACTGTCGGTATAGGCGTGTGCGTGAGCGGCCGCGAATACCTCGACGAGCCGGCGATGGCGGTCATGATAGGGGAATTCTCGCCGGGGTCTTTCAAGATTTTTTCCGGCGTGCGTTCGGCCGACGATCTCGCGATGAAGAAGTTCGAATGCGGCGAGCGCCCGGCCAATTTCGCAATCGTCCACGCCGATCCGCGCAACAGCGACGTGCCGGAATTGATCAACACGCTCGCCGGCAAGCTCGACAGCGGCTTCGTCGTCGGCGGGCTCACCAGCTCGCGGCGCGAAAATTCGCAGATCGCGGACAAGATAACGGCAGGCGGCATTTCCGGCGTGATGTTCGCCGACGACGTCACGATTGCGACGCGCCTCACGCAAGGCTGCTCGCCAATCGGCCCCAAGCGCACAATCACGCAGTCGCAGCGCAATATTATCGTCAAAATCGACGACCGTCCGGCGCTCGACGTACTGAAGGAAGACGTCGGCGAGCGCCTCGCGCGCGATCTCAACCGCCTGGGCGGCGTGATTTTCGCCGGACTGCCGATCGCAGGCACCGATACCGGTGACTATCTCGTGCGCAATCTCGTCGGCATCGACCCGGCACGCGGCATCGTTGCCATCGGCGACCTGGTCGAGAACGGCAAGCCCATTATGTTCTGCCGCCGCGATACCTCGAGCGCGACGGAGGACATGACGCGCATGCTTGAAAGCATGCAGAAGGGCCTCTACACGAAGCCGCGCGGCGGCGTGTACTATTCCTGCCTCGGGCGCGGCGCCAACCTGTTCGGACCCGATTCGGAAGAATTGAAAATGATCGAGTCCGCATTCGGGGAGTTTCCACTGGTCGGATTTTTCTGCAACGGCGAAATATCGCACAACCGCCTCTACGGCTATACCGGCGTGCTGACGCTGTTCGCATGAACACGCTCAACGTCTTTATCGGCCGCCTGCCGTTGCCGTGGCTCGATATGCTGGCGCTCGTCTGGTTCGGCGTATGGTGGGCAATCTATGTCTGGTACGCGGATTATCGCACCACGAAGCGGCCGGCGTTGCGCCGGCAGACCGATCATTTCGTGCGCGACTGGATCGCCCGCATGGTCGAGCGCGATAACCGCATGCTCGACGTCAACGTGATGCGCAATCTGACGCGCAGCTCGCAGTTTTTCGCTTCGACCACGATGCTGATCCTGGGCGCGCTCGTCGCCTTGATGGGCTACGCGGAAAAAGCCGCCGGCGTGCTGGCCGAGCTACCGTTCGCGCAGCAGGTGTCCGAGCGCGTGTGGGAATTGAAAATCCTGCTGCTGGTGCTGATTTTCGTTTACGCGTTTTTCAAGTTTTCGTGGTCGATCCGCCAGTTCGGGCTGTGCTCGATACTCATTGGAGCCACTCGCAAGCCGCCGGCGGACGCGGAGCAATACGCGACGCACATCGACCGCATCACGCTGATCGTCAACTTCGCGAACGGGAATTTCAATAACGGGTTGCGTGCGTATTACTTCGGGGTTGCCGCGCTGTCGTGGTTCGTGCATCCGGTACTGATGATCGCGATCACCACCGGCGTCGTCTACGTCTTGCATGAGCGCGAATACCGCTCGCGCACCGTGCAGGCGATGATCGATATGTAGCGTCCTTATCTAGCGTAAAGCAGCCGCCGTCTACTTGCGCGGCGGAAGCTTGACCAGCAGCGGCTTCGCCACGCCGTCGATGCCGACCAGCGCCAGCAAGGTCAGGAAGTGGCGTTGCGGGCCGAGATACGCGTCGGTCGGGTCCCACCATTCGCCGAGTGAGTGATTGGCGCCGCCTTTACCGCCGCGGCCCAGCGTTAC
>JBDSSV010000355.1:0-9550 GCA_039928535.1 Burkholderiales bacterium | reverse complement strand
AGCCGGGCGTAAGCGCCTTGCACTTTGCGTTATTGAACAGCATGACGCTCGACCAGTTTTTCTTCTGATAGGGCGTTTGCGGCTGATCCAGGAATTTTGTCGCCTCCTTGGGCACGTGGTCGTGCTTAACCACCATCACTGCATAGCGCTCGTCGCGCAGCTCAAAAAGTCTGGCGATGTCATCAAGCACCAGCATGTCGCAGTCCATGAAGATGGACCAGCCCGCGTAATCAGACAGCAGCGGCGTCAAAAACCGCGAGAACGAGAAATCGGTGGATTGCAACGGATGACGCTGGCGCGTCAGCACATCTTTGAGGCCGCTCAACATCAACGGCGTTACCGCCACCGGCGCTGACGCGCGCCTTTGTATGCTGTGCGCAAGCACGCTGTACGCAACGGCTTCGCGCGGGTCGTAGCCGATGAAAACCCTGATCATTGGGCGCTGCCTTTTCTGTAATTCAACCCGGATCCATGCGCGCGATCCCTGTATCGCGGGCATGTGCAACTCCGCTTTTTTCACGCAAGGACTGCGCCACTTGTTCGACCACCGCGTCCCACTCGCCGTACCCCTGCTGCCGGAACACGCGCACTGAAGGATACCAAGGCATGTCTTCGCCAGCAATTCCATAGCGCCATTCCGGACTGTACGGCGCGATGACCCAGACCGGCTTGCCGAGTGCGCCGCCCAAGTGGATGACCGCCGTGCATACGCTGATGACGAGGTCGAGCGCGGTCACCAGCGCCGCCGTCTCTTCGTAATCCGCGCGCACTTCTTCCCAACTGTGTAAAGGTATCCCGGTCGAAGCCCGCAGCGCGGCGATCTCCGCGCTACAGTCGCTGTACTGCAAATCGACGAAATGCACGTTGTCTGTCTGCAGTATCGGCTGCCATTGCTGCAGCGGCAACGAGCGCACCGGCTGCCGTGACTTGTACGTGCCCCCCTGCCATGCGATGCCCACTTTCAGGCCGTGGCCCAGCGCGGCGAGACGGCGCTGCCAATGCAGACTGAGCTCCGGGTCCGCCCGCAGATAGCCCTGGTGCCGCGGAAAATCCGCGCGCGTGCGACGCACAGACAGCGGCAAGCTGCCGATGGCACTTTGCTGATCAATGCCGGCTGCCTGCACGTTCGCCGGTAGCGCGCGGCCGGGGCTCGCGCTGTATACAGTAGACGCCGGAAAGGACCGCCGAAACAGAGTTTCCAGCTTCGGTGAACACTCGATTATGCAGTGAGCGCCGGCGGCCGCCAGGTCGGGAATGCACGACGCGAACATGATCTCGTCGCCCAAGCCCTGCTCGCCGTATATGAGCACGCGCTTGCCTGCCATATCGTCCCCGTTCCACTGCGCAAACTCGACCGGACGTTGCGCCCGGGCATTGCTCTTCAGCCGCAATTCGTAGTCCGGCCACCCGCGGGCGAAATCATGCCGCAGCAGATAGGCGAGCGAACGGTGCCACAGCGCCAGGGTGAAATCGGGGCGCAGGGCAATCGCTGCGTCATAGCTCGCGATGGCGTCATCGAGCCGCCCGAGGTCCTGCATGACGATGCCGAAGTTGTTCAGAAGCTCCGGGTCGGTGTCATCGATCTCGCGCGCTTTGAGGTAGTGCGGCAGGGCCTCGTGCGGGCGATGTATTTTTTGCAGCACGAGCCCTACGCATTTCAAGGCTTCGAGGTGGCGCGGGCTCTGCGCCAGCGCGCGCTCTGCCAGCATACGCGCGTCATCATAGCGGCCGGCTTCGATATGCGACAACGTAAGATTCTTCAGCAGATCGGGAATGTCCGGGTTCAATGCGTATGCGCGCTCGAAGCTCTCGAAGGCCAGCTCAGGTATTTCAGCTGTCTGCAGGAGCAGGCCCAGATTGAAATGCGCGGTTGCGTTGCTCGGATCGAGGCGCAGCGCCTGCTCATAGCTCGCGCGCGCCTGAGCGCGCTCCTCAAGCATCAGGCACACATTGCCACGCGCCGCATGAGCATCGGCAAAACCGGGCTTCACTGCGAGAGCGCTATCCAGGTGGGCGGCAGCCTCGATGAAATTGCCGGCTTCGCCGAGCAGCGCGCCCAGCAGATAGTGCGCGTCGGCGTTGCGCGCGTCGATTTCGAGGGCATCGCGGTAGCTGCGTTCGGCGCTTGCACGGTCGCCCGCTTGCTGATGTCGATACCCCCGCTGGAGCAGGTCGCTCAACGCACTGCTATCGGTGGATGGCGCAGCGGCTGTTCGCGAAAATATGCGGGTAAGTAAATTGGTCAGAATCACGGGGTAGCTGGCACAGGGCTTGCTGCAGGATACTACAGGAAGTAGTGCGCTATTGACGTTGCAATCGCTCCCGCTAGATAATGTAACTTATTCTTTTCTAAAGAAAAGTTGTCGGCTTCGCCGCGTGCCCTCGTAGCAGCATGACGCCGCAGACCGTCACAAACTACCCATGAACGTCTTCCGAGTGCTGTTGTGGCCGTGGCGCAACTACCGGCGGCCCGCCAGCGGCATCGCAAAACCGCCCGCGATGCCGGAAATTACTCTGGAGCAATACGAAACGCTGTCGCCTTTTCAGGCCGTGTACGACGGGCCCACCGAGGTCACCTATGCGACACCGAATACATTCACGAAATGGCGGGTCGATTCATTATTCACCAAAGAGCCCGACACCATCGAGTGGATTCGCAATTTTCAGCCCGGCGAAGTTTTCGTCGACATCGGGGCAAACGTCGGCATGTATACGATATGGGCGGCCAAGACGCGCGGGGTGCGCACGTTCGCCTTCGAGCCGGAATCACAGAATTACGCGCTCTTGTGCCGCAATATCGTGATGAACGGCCTGACCGGCAAAGTCGTCGCCTATTGTCTGGCCCTGAGCGACGTGGCCAGCTATTCGTTGCTGCATCTGAGCCAGTTCCAGCTCGGCGGCTCGTGCCATTCGTTCGGCGAAAAAATCGACCACCAGCTCGAGTACCGGGATACCGCATTGTCGCAAGGCTGCGTCTCCGCCGCGCTCGACACGTTAGTCGCGCAAAACGTAGTTCCGATGCCGAACCATATCAAGATCGACGTCGACGGGCTCGAACACAAGGTGCTGGCGGGCGGCCGCGATGTCTTGACTGACCGGCGTCTGAAGTCGGTGCTGATCGAAATCAACACCAATCTGGAGCAGCACCGTAAAATAATCACCGACATGAAATTGCTCGGTTTCGGCTATTCCGAGCAGCAGGTGGCGCAGGCCCAGCGCACAGAAGGCGCATTCAAGGGCGTGGGGAATTATGTATTCTTCCGCTGAAGAGCACGTATTTTATCAGATCGCCAATGCGCCGATACGCGAGTATCCGTATGCACACATCTATGTCGAAAACATTTTTCCCGACGACTTTTACGCTGCATTGCGCGCCAACTGGCCCGATGGCTCGTCGCTGATCAGCATCGCAGACACCGGCCGCGTGCCAAAGAACACTTACCGTGAACGGTTTATCATGCCGTTTACGCCGGAGAAAATCGACATGCTCGATGAGCAACGCGCTCCCTTCTGGAGGGAATTTGCGGGCTGGTTCATTACGCAGCGCTTTCTGACCGCGGCGATAGACAAGTTCGAGCCGTACGTCAAACAACGGTTCGGTGACGACGTCTATAAATGCGGATTCAAGGCCGACTCGCTGATCGTGCGCGATCTCACCAATTTCAATATCGGGCCGCATACGGACGCGCCGCACCGCCTGCTATCAATGCTTTTCTATTGTCCCGACGATGAATCCCTGAAACGCCTTGGAACGTCAATTTACGTGCCGCGTGACCCCTCATTCCGTTGCACGGGCGGGCCGCACTATCCGCACCAGCTTTTCCACAAGGTGCGGACCATGGAGTACAAGCCGAACTCGCTGTTCGCTTTCATCAAAAACGACCATTCCTTTCACGGCGTGGAACCGATTGGCGAGCGCGATGTGCTACGCGATATACTGCTCTATGACGTACGCGTGTTTCCGCCGAAAGACGCGGAGCGGCGACCGTCGCGCGCCGGCCCGGGTTTCGGCATCAATATGCTAAAACGCCTGCTGAGCGGCAGCCACAAATAATTCGTCATCTGATTGGAGCAAGATCATGGCATTAATCGGCACGGCATCGAGCAAGGACGTAGACGCTTTTGCGACCGTTTTGGCGCAGGATCTCGCGAAGCGTTATCCACCCGCCCTTGACACGGGCAGCGAGCGCAAGATCTCGCAAAAACGCCTGACCAGCATACTCGAGGACACCTTTACGCGGGCCATCGAGTTCAAGCGCCTGCACAAGCTCGGTGTGTACAAGAAGGCGCGCCTGGGCAATACCTTCCGCTGGGAATTGCAGGAGATGGGCTACAGCGAACAGTTTATCGAAGTCGCCACCGAAGGTCTCATCGTTTATATAACGAGGAAGTAGGACATCGCAGCGCAGAGTAGGGGCCCCGCCCGCGCTTGCGTGGGGATGCGACCGCGGAGATGGCCCGGCGACCGACAAGAAACACTCTGTTCTACCAACACCGCTTAGGAGGTCGCACTTTGGAGCAGGAGCAGGGGCCCCACACTTGCGTGGGGTCGCGCGGCCTAGCAGGAGAACAAGCCCCCGCGGCGCGGTGCAAAAGCGCGCATGGCTCCTGACCTGCTACTTGATTATCACCGACTGCCCGGTATCCAGCGTGACAAACGCGATGCTCTTGTTTTCGCAGTAGCTTTCCCACGCTTTGCGCGCGCCGGGGAATAGTCTTGATCCGTAATCATCGCAGAGAATGACGCCGCCCTTGACCATGCGCGGGTAAAAATACTCGAGGCTCGCGAGTGTCGGTTCGTGCAAGTCCACGTCGACGTGGACGAACGCCCAGCGCGTATCGGGCAACTGGGCGAGGACTTGCGGAATGAAGCCGCGGTGGAACCGCACGCCGGGAAAATCGCGGAAAACCGCCTGCACCTGCTCGAACGATACCGCCGCGTCGCCGGCGGAAAACGCCGGGGCATTGCGCGTATCGTTACCCGACCTGATCGGAATGAAATCCTCTGCACGGGGTTGTGGAAAACCCGCGAAACTGTCCACGAGATGGAACCCCGTGCCGTCAAATCTGCTCGCTCTCAACGCCGCCGCACGGCACGCGAATAAGGCACTGAAGCCTTGGAAAACCCCACACTCGGCGCGCGCGCCGTCCAGCTCGAGTGTGTGCAGAAAATAGCGCGCGAGGTTCGCCGCGCCCTGAATGCGGGCAAGCGTTTTCCACGGCGAAACGACCGTCGAGGATTCGCGCATGCAGGATTCGTATAGCTGCAGCAGATCGGCGCCGGCAATCGACGCGTGCTCGAACAATATGCGTGTATGCAGATCCAGCGGCGCCTGCTCGTGGCGCCGTTTGAGCGCGCGCAGGTCCTCGATGGGAAAGTTCGTCGATACCCCGTCCGCGCCGGGTGCGTTCCAGCGCAGGGAACTCATTACTGATCTGAACAGCTGTCGGAGCATTTTCGTAAACCCAGGGACACGGCGTCACGCGCACTCACGTCAATGCACGCGTGGAAACAGCGCGTGTCCGCAGGGCCCGTTAGTGTATTTCGCAGCAGGCACGCACGGCGAGGCGCCGGCAACCGTTAGTCTGCAGCAACGAGAGCGCCAAGTTATGCGTCCGGCGGCGGCACGTAGCCCGGCACTTTGGCCAGATTGATATCATCGATCTGGTGACGGTCCATGCATTGCTCGGCGTATCTGAGGTAAACCTTTTCCCACATGAATACGTCGAACAGGTCGGGATCGATGTGCCCCCCGAGCTTGAACTTGCCAAGGATAAACAGCGACTCCGACAGCGTTTTACCTTTCTTGTACGGCCGGTCCTTGGCGGTCAGCGCCTCGAAAATATCGGCCACCCCCATGCAGCGCGCCTGCACCGACATCTGGTCGCGCATAAGGCCGCGCGGATAGCCCTTGCCGTCCATACGCTCATGATGGCCGCCGGCGTATTCCGGCACGTTCTTCAGGTGTTTTGGCCATGGCAAGGCCTCGAGCATCTGAATTGTGACGTCGATATGGTGATTGATGATCTGACGTTCGGCTGCAGTCAGGGTGCCCGCGCGTATGGTGAGATTTTCGACTTCGTCAGCCGTTAGAAAATCCGCTTCGCTGCCCTCGACGTCGCGCCAGCGATAAGCGGCTGAAACCTGCTTCACCCGCTCGAGGTCTTCGGGCTTCATGGCTTCGCCCCCGACATTGCAGAACCGCAGGAATTCGCGGTCACCATCGATGCGGCGCATTTGCAATTCAAATTGGCGTTCTGCTTCATGCAGGGCCTGCCTGTCATTTTTTTCAAGCGCCTGCAGCTTGTCCCTAAGCAGGCTGATTTCGGCGTCGCGCCTTATCACCTCAAAACGCGTATCGATAAGCGCGATGCGGTCGAAGATCGTGTGCAGTTTCGTGGCCTTGTCCACGACATGCACCGGTGTCGTCACCTTGCCGCAATCATGCAGAAGGCCCGCGATCTTCAGCTCGTAGCGGTCCTTGTCGTTCATGCTGAAATTTTTCAGCGGGCCGACCGCGCACTGGTTGACGGCCTCCGCCAGCATCATCGTCAGCTGCGGCACGCGTTCACAATGACCGGCCGTATATGGCGATTTATCGTCGATCGCCGCGTTGATGAGATTGATGAATGACTCGAAAAGATTCTCAAGATGGTTGATCAGCAGCCGGTTGGTAAGCGCGATTGCCGCCTGCGACGCGAGCGATTCAGCCAACTGCTGGTCTTCCGACGAGAACGGGCTGACCTTGCCGCTGACCGGGTCCTTGGCATTCAGCAGCTGCAGAACGCCGATGATCTCGTTCTCATGGTTTTTCATCGGCACCGTCAGGAAGGACTGCGAACGATAGCCGGTCTTTTTGTCGAAGTTCTTGGTGCCGGAAAAATCGAAACCCTCCTCGATATATGCGTCCGCGATGTTGACGGAAGTGTCGTGATGAAACGCGTACGCCGCCACCATGGTATTGACGGCCTTGCCGTCCGCATCGAATAGATTGATCGGGGGGAACGGGATGTCGACGCCGGTAGTCCCGCCCATCGCGATATTCAGCGTGTCGTTGCGCATAATCTCGAATTTCAGCGTGCGCTCGTCGATTGCGCGGTACAGCGTGCCGCCGTCGGCGTTGGTGATTTTCTTGGCCGCCAGCAGGATCGCCTCGAGCAGGCGGTTGATGTCCGTCTCTTTGGACAGCGCGACACCGACTTGATTGAGCTGCTCCAAGCGCTCGAACAGATTGGCGGAATCGGACGGGCGCTGCATCTGGTTCATAACGGGGGTTAAAGTTTTACTTGATACAGACGGCGCGCACACACGCCATGTCGGTCATCCCCAGCAGGACTTTCTCCATGCCGTCCTGCTTCAGGGTGCGCATGCCTTCATCGAGCGCGACGGCAACCAACTCGGCCACCCGCGCATGCTCCTGAATGAGTTTCTTTATGGGGTCGGTGCCTATCAGAAGCTCATGCAAACCGGCCCGGCCTTTGTAGCCGCTACCACCGCACGTCTCGCAGCCGACCGCCTTGTGAAACTGGATCTCGCCCTTGTCGTTGCCGAAGTCCTTGGTCCAATCCTGGATTAATTTTTCACGCTGACCCTTGGCATCCTTCTTCCACGACTCGGTATTCATTAGTTCGGTGGAATACTCGTCGACGAACAGCTTGAGTTCCTCGGCCGACGGCACGTAGGGTTTCTTGCACTTGCCGCATAGCCGCTTGGCCAGGCGCTGCGCGAGAATGCCGAGCAAAGCGTCCGCGAAGTTGAACGGATCCATTCCCATGTCCAGCAAACGAATGATGGATTCCGGCGCCGAGTTAGTGTGCAGGGTCGCGAACACCAAGTGGCCGGTGAGCGATGCCTCGATGCCGGTACCCACCGTTTCCTTGTCGCGCATCTCGCCGACCATGATGATATCGGGATCAGCGCGCAAAAACGCTTTCATGGCAATGGCAAAAGTCAGGCCCGCCTTGGGATTCATCTGCACCTGGCGCAGGCCGCGTTGCGTGATTTCGACCGGGTCTTCCGCAGTCCATATTTTCGTCTCGGGGGTATTGAGATAGCCCAGTACCGAGTGAAGCGTGGTCGTTTTGCCTGAGCCGGTCGGTCCGCACACGAAGAACAGGCCGTACGGTTTTTCGATTGCCTCCTTGCACTTCACGAGGTTGTATTTCGACAAACCAAGTTTGTCGAGCGGTATGGGCTCGCCGGCCGCAAGTATCCGCATCACGATATCTTCGACACCGCCGGCCGACGGGATGGTCGCGACCCGCAACTCGATGTCGAGTGGACCGTACTTCTTGAATTTGATCTTGCCGTCCTGCGGTTTGCGCCGCTCGGATATGTCGAGATCGCACATGATCTTCAGGCGTGCGGCGATCGCATTGCGGTAAGCGGCCGGTACCGAAATGTAGTTCGAGAGCGAGCCGTCCTTGCGAAACCGAATCTCGGTTTTGCCCTTACCGGGATAGGGCTCGATGTGAATGTCCGACGCGCCCTGTTTGTACGCGTCTACGATAACCTTGTTGACCAGCTTGACGACCTCGTTGTCCGACGCCGCCGACGCGACATCTTCGTTGGCGTCCTCCAAAGATTCACCGTCTTCGAGGCCCGACAGCAAATCCCCGATGTCGGTACCGTCGTCGACGTTGCCGACACCCGCCGAGGCGGCGTTGCCGCCGAAGAATAAATCAAGCGTGGCCACGAACTCACGCGCGCAGCACACCCGATAAACGATCTTGCTTTTGGGGTACACGTTGTTGACCACCTTGGAACCGCGGATCTTTTCCGGGTCGGTGGTCAATATCATGATGCCGTCTTTCGTCTCGTCGACCGGTATCCACAGGCTGCTTTCGACGAACTCGCGGCTCATGTTTTTCATCAAATCCAGCGGCTTTACCCGGTCCGCCTTGTGCGCTTCGTAAGGCACGTCGAAATAGGCCGCCAGCGCTTCGCCGATTTTGTCCAACTTGACCTGAAACTCGTCGATCAGGACGGTCTCGACATCAAGGTTCTTGCGTCGGGCCGAGCGCGTCGCGAGTTCCAATTCCTCCGCTGATATGACCGCGTTCGAGACGAGATGGTCATATTTGCCTTTGACCCCGGCTACCGGCTTCTGCCGCTGGCGAAGCGCGATGGCCAGAGTTTCACAAAAGTGGGACGCGCCCTCCTCGATCACCAGCGGAAACGGCTGCCCGCTCTTGGCATTGATGACCTGCAATACGCCGATCAGGTCCTTGCTTTGAGCATCGACGATAGGCACGACCAGCATCTGCTTGGTGCGGTAGCCGGTCTTGACGTCGACCTGCTTCAGGAAGTTCAGCTGCGGACTGTACGCCTTCAGCTCCTTGTCGTCGTAGACGTCGCGGATGTTGATCAACTTCTTATGCACCGCGACAAAGCCGGCAATGCTTTGCTCCGCGATCGGCAGCTTCAGATCCTTGAATGAATTGAGCCCGGTCTTTACTTTGGAGATGATCGACGTCCTGTCTTCGCTGACCAGGTAAATCGTGAGCCGGTCGGCGTTGAAGAGCCCGCAGATGTCCTGGCTCAGTTCGA
>JBDSSV010000354.1:0-4219 GCA_039928535.1 Burkholderiales bacterium | reverse complement strand
TGTCCCAAGCATATTGCGCCGACTGCGGGCATCGCCGGACTCAAGCGCGCGGTGGTTGCCGCAGCGCTCAAAGGGACCCTTTGAGCAATGTTGAATTTTGAATGTTTAACGTTGAATGAAGCGTTAGCCGCAGGGGTGGGCTATTCATCCCTTAACATTCAAAATTCATCATTCGGCACTCGCGGAGCGTGTTCATGAACACGCGAGCGCAAGTGCTGCTGTGGACCGCGCAACGCGTCAGCGCCG
This sequence comes from Burkholderiales bacterium, assembly GCA_039928535.1. Taxonomy (GTDB): domain Bacteria; phylum Pseudomonadota; class Gammaproteobacteria; order Burkholderiales; family SG8-41; genus PALSA-1004. The sequence goes on along the minus strand of JBDSSV010000354.1, from coordinate 3,973 downwards.
CGGTGCTTGGGTTGTGCGTGCTCGTGCATTTGATAACGATGATTTACGCGGTGCGTCATGGCTTGTCGGCGGGCGAAATACTGGAACGGACCCACGGCAACTATGCGTGGTTCGGCTTCTATGCAGCATTCGTCGCCGCGATTGCCGTCCATGCGCCGATCGGCTTGCGCACGGTGTTGGGCGAATGGTTTGCGTTGCGCGGGGCAGTGGTAGATCTCGCGTTGCTGGTGTTGGGCGTCGCACTGGCGCTGTGGGGTTGGCGCGCCGCGCTCGCGGTATTTGCCTGACGGTCATGAAGAACGATTTTCGCGCGCGCAGTCATCCGGCATGGTGGGCGTTCATCGTGCACCGCGTGAGCGGGCTGCTGCTCGCGATTTTCCTGCCATTTCATTTCTGGGCGCTCGGCCAGGCGCTGCGCGGGCCGCAGGCGCTCGACGGCTTTCTGCACTGGACCGAGCAGCCGCTCGTCAAGTTCGCTGAAGTCGGCCTCGTGCTGTTGCTGGCCGCCCACATGGCCGGCGGCGTGCGCCTCTTGATGCTGGAATTTCTCGCGTGGCGTGACTGGCAGAAGACGCTGATTGCAGTCGCGGCAGGCGTGAGCCTGGCGGCGGGCCTTGCCTTCGCGTTGAATGTGGTTTGACTACGTCATCGTCGCATCAGGCGCTTTTTTCGCCGCGCTGGTGATCGGCAGCGCCGGCTTCGCGTTTGCGATCGTCGTTACCGGTGTTTGGATTTACGTGCTGCCGCCGGCCGCCATCGTGCTGCTCGCGTCGATATGCGCCACGCTTTTGCATGTGGCCAGTATCTGGCAATTCAGAAGCGAAATCGAGTACCGGCGGCTGTGGCCTTTTCTCGCCGGCAGCATAATCGGCGTCCCGCTTGGCGTGCTGGCGTTGCAACACATTAACGCCGCGATTTTCCGGCATTTATTCGGCGCATTCATGATTGCTTACAGTACTTACATGCTGACGAGTCCGCGACTGGCGCGAGTGAATATCGCCGGGCGACAGGCGCAGGCCGCCGACGCGGCGGTAGGCTGGGTCGGGGGCATACTCGGCGGGCTCGCCATGCTGCACGGCACGCTGCCGACGCTGTGGTGCGGTCTGCGCGGCTGGGATAAACGCACGAGCCGTCTCGTTTATCAGCCGTACATCGGATTTACGGCGATTCTCGTCATGGTGATGACTGGCCTGCATACGGACGTCGGCACGGCGCAAATCGGGTGGTATCTGTTGGCCTGCCTGCCCGCGCTGGCCGCGGGTTACTGGCTGGGCATCAGGATATTCGATTGGATCAGCGAGGAGCGCTTCCGCAAGTTCATCCTGTGGCTGATACTGGCGTCGGGAATCTCGCTGCAATTCTGAATCATCGGGAGAGAAGCAATGCGTCGCAAGCAAGTGAGTTCGCAAAAAGTGCCATTCGGATTCGTCGAGCTGCCGGCGGCGCGCAGCCAAAAGAAGCCGCGCAAGAGCGGGCTCACGATGGTCGCCGATTTCGGACTGCCCTATATGCAGGTCGACGACATGGTGACCATGGCCGACCGTTATATCGATCTCGCCAAGATCGCTGTCGGCACTTCACGCCTGTACGATCTCGCCTATCTGCGCAAGAAGCTGGCGCTCTATCGCAGGCACCGCATCCGTCCTTTCATTGGCGGCCAGTTTCAGGAATACGTGTTCGCGACTTATGGCGAGAAAATGCTGCGCCGTTTCCTGCTCGAAGCAAAGCGCGTCGGCTTCGACGTGGTCGAGGTCTCCGACAACTGCGTAGAGTTGACGCCGCGCCAGCGCAAAGCCCAGATACGCCTCGCCATCGATTGCGGGCTCGCGGTATTCGGCGAGGTCGGCTCCAAGGACATGAAGAACGACGCCGGGCTGCTGGTGTCGCAGGCAGAAGATTGTTTTGCGGCGGGCGCTGATCTGGTGCTGGTGGAAGCCGCGGAACTGATCGCCAACGGCAAGCCCAAGATGAAACTGATCGACGGCCTGCGCAAAGGGCTCGACATGTCTAAAGTCCTGATCGAACTGCCGGGCCCGTGGATTTCGAACATAACTTTGTCGGTGGTCGAGGACATGAAAAAATTCCTCGTCCGCGAATTCGGCCCTGACGTGAACATTGCCAACGTGATGCCGGCCGACATTCTGGAAACGGAAGCGCTGCGCGTGGGTCTCGGCGTAGTCGGTCCGCAGGTTTCCCGAAAGTAAAGAGGACGAAATGCCACATTCAACTTATTTTCCCGAGCGCATGGGTCACGCCGAGATTTCGCCGCGGGGCGAATTCGAGGCGGGCAGCTTTCAGTCGTTCACGCTCACTTACACCGCCGGTTATTTCGGCATCGACGACACCGGCTCGCTGAAAATCGTGCATCGCTTCGCTTCCGACATGGGGCGTCCGCAGTTTACCGACCCCAAGGGCTGGAATTACACGACGGTCGAAGCGAGCAACGGCGCCATCCTCGAGATCAAGTACGACGGCAAAATGAATATCCGTCCGTGGGACAAGACGCTGTTCATTCGCGTGGTGCGCGGCTTTTTGCGCGAGAACGACCAGATCATAGTGCGCTTCGGCGACCAGCGTCAGGGCTCGCCCGGCATCCGCATGCAGACCTTCAACGAACCGACGTTCGAGTTTCGCGTGCTGACCGATGCGTGGGCGACCTATAACTATGTCGAGCTGCCGGTACAACCGTTCATCTCGGTAGTCGCGGGCCCGCCCGTGCTCTACAAGGCGATCCTGCCCACTTCGCGCAAGCGCGGCCAGCCGTTCAAGCTGGGCTTCAAGGGCGAGGACAAGTGGGGCAATCCCTCCCATCTGGTGGACGGCACGTTCAGTCTCAAGGCGAATTTGACGGTCGAAGGGCTTCCGCCAGCGCTGACGATGAAGCGTGGCGAATATTCGAAAATCATCGACGGCCTGAGTTGCAAAGCGGATGGCGACCTTATCATCGAAGTCAGCGACGTTTCCGGCGCGGTGGTATGCATGAGCAACCCGCTGCGGATCGTAGAGAATGCACCGCTGCTGCCGTACTGGGCGGATCTGCACGGGCAGTCGGAAGAAACGATAGGCACGAATTCGGCGCGCGAGCTGATCGAATTCGCGCGCGACCGCGCATTCCTCGACGCGATGAGCCACCAGGGTAACGACTTCCAGATCACCACGCCGTTCTGGAACGAGCTTAACAAGCTCTCGAAAGAGTTCAACGCCGACGGCAAGTTCATCATGTACCCGGGTTACGAATGGTCGGGCAACACCGGGCTCGGCGGCGACCGCAACGTGATGTTCATGCACGAAGGGCGCCAGATCCACCGCTCGCACCATGCGCTCATCGATGACTTGTCCGATGTGAAGACCGACGCCAATAGCGCTGACGACCTTTTCACGATGCTCAAGGGCGAGGACTGCGTGGTGTTCGCGCATATCGGCGGCCGCTATGCCGACATCAAGATGGCGCACGACGCGCGCATCGAGCGCAGCGTCGAAGTGCATTCCGACTGGGGCACGTTCGAATGGCTGGTGCACGACGCGTTCGAGCAGGGTTACCGCGTCGGCATTCTCGCGAATTCCGACGGCCATAAAGGCCGCCACGGCGCGAGCCATCCGGGCGCTTCGATGTTCGGTGCTTACGGCGGTCTTTCTTGCCTTTTGGCGAAGGAGCTCACGCGCGAGGATTTGTTCGACGCCCTGAGAAAGCGCCACCACTATGCGACGACCGGCTGCCGTGTGGTCCTCGACACACGCGTGAAGTTTGATGCCGACGCGGAGCTTTACGCCGATGATCCCAACCTCGGGCCGACCTCTAGCAGCAAAGTGAAAACCGCGATGATGGGCGACATACTGCGCTCGAACGCGCAAGAAGTGACATTCAACATCGACGTCCATGCTTCAGCGCCGATTGAACGCATCGAAATTCGCAATCGCTTGGCGACGCTCGAAACCTTCCACCCATTTGAAGTAAAAGCATTGGGCCGCCGCA
>JBDSSV010000353.1:0-5020 GCA_039928535.1 Burkholderiales bacterium | reverse complement strand
AATTCAAGCGCCGGCTGGCGTTCTTCAAGTCGCTGAATCTCGATCCGGCAGAAGTGAAGACCGTGCTGCCAGATGTAATATTCGATTCGCGTGTGACGATCAGGCTCGGCGGCCGCGTCGTCGAGATCATGTACCTGGGCCCGGGCCAGAACCCCGGCGATACGCTGGTATATTTTCCGCATGCGCGCGCGCTCTACGTCGGCGGCCCGTTCGCGAAAAACAACTGGTCGAACATGTCCTTCACGCCGTCGATGGACGGCTGGATAGCGCTGCTGAACAGAATCGCAGCGATGGACAATGTCGATATGTTTCTGCCCGGTCACGGCGACGTGGGCACGCGCGCGGACGTACTCGAGGAGGCAAGACTGCTGACTGAGGTACAGGCGGCGGTCAAGGGGGCGATTGCGGCGGGCATTAGCCGCGAAGAGATCGTAAAACTGCGCTTCCCGCAGTTTGCGGACCGGCGCAATTACGACCGCATCGACGTGTTTCTCGAAGCGCTTTATCACTTGTACACCACCGGCAAGCCGCTGTTTCCGTATCCCTGATGGCCGTGTCAGCTTCAGCGCAGACTCTCAGATTCGCGGTCATTTCCGAGGGCGTCTATTCGTGGCCGCTCTACGTGGCGCAGGCGCACGGGCTGTTCGAGCGCGAAGGCGTCAGCGTGGAAATCACGGTCACCGGCTCGTCGGTCCGCCAGCTCGAGGAATTGACCAGCGGCGGCTATGACATCGGATTGCAGCAATCCGACCACGTCGTGCGCGGCGTCGAGCGCGGGTCGGACCTTTTCATCTTCATGGCGCAGGCGCTCGCGCCCGAACTCACGCTGATAACTGCGCCCGGCATCGGGATTTTTGCCGATCTCAAAGGCCGCGACATCGCCGTCGACGGCGCGCGCACCGGCTATGCGCTACTGTTGCGGAAGTGGCTTGCCGACAAGGGACTGGGCGAGGGCGATTACACGTTCCGGGAGATCGGCGGCTCGCAGGAGCGTTCGGACTCATTGAAGTCCGGCGCCACGGTGGCGAGCCTTTTGAATCCGCCGTTCGACCGCAATTTACTGGCCGCCGGCTTCGGCACCCTGGGCACGACCGGCGAATATTTCCCGACATATCCCGGCTCGATCGCCGCGGCGCGGCGCAGCTGGGCGCAGCAGAATGAGGCCGCGTTGATCGCTTATATCCGCGCGTTCAACGCGGCGTATGTCTGGCTCAGAGATACGCGCAACGAAGAAGAGGCGATACGCCTGCTGCCGGCGCGCCTCAACATCGACGCGGCGACCGCGCGGCAAGCGTACGCGCAGATCGCCACGCAGCCGCTGCCGTCCATCACGCCGGAGGGCCTGCGCCAGGTCATAGACATCGTGTGGGTCGCGGAAGGCCTGCGCGGCGACAAGGGCGCGCCGGAGAAATATATGGACCTGTCTTACCTAAATAAAGCGGGGCGCCGTTCATAACGCCGCGGACGACAATGACAGCAGCCACTTCAATCGTGCACGATGCGCTGGTCGCATCCGCCATCGACCACTGGGCGCCGCGCTTCGTTACGAACGGCGTGCCGCTGACCGACTTTCAGGAAGTGACTGCCGGCATAGCGCGCTGGCCGGAATGGTGTGCGGCATGGTGCGCGCGCGCAGCGGTGCATGAAGGCACCGGACGCCAGGCATTGGCGGATGGTTTTAATCTGTCGGCCGCGCAGCACCTGACAACGGCGGCAGTGTGCTACCACTTCGCCAAATTCGTGTTCGTGGCGGATGTCGACCAGATGCGTGCGGCGCACATGAAAGCAGTCGAGTGCCGCCGGCTGGCGTTGCCGCACCTGCGTCCTGCCGGCGAGTACGTGCACATACCGTTCCACGGGCAGTCCTTCGCAGGCATATTGCGCAAGCCTGCAGGCATCGCGCGGCCGCCTCTCGTCGTCATGTGCATGGGTCTCGATTCCGCGAAAGAAGAGATGGACAGCTACGAGTCGATGTTTCTCGCGCGCGGGCTGGCGACGCTAAGCTTCGACGGGCCGGGACAGGGCGAGTCGGAATATGCGATACCGATACGCGGGGATTACGAAGTAGCGGTCGCGGCGGTCATCGACTGGGTGGAGCGGCGCACGGATTTGAGCGGCGAAAATACCGGATTGTGGGGCGTCAGCCTCGGCGGCTACTACGCGCCGCGCGCGGCTGCCTTCGAGAAGCGCGTCAAAGCGTGCATTGCGCTGTCCGGCGCCTACGATATGGGCGCGGCATGGGACGGCCTGCCAGAGCTCACGCGCGAAACGTTCCGCACGCGTGCGCATTGCGCCAGTCAGGATGCGGCGCGCGCGGTTGCCGCCACCTTGAGCCTGGCGGGCGTGGCCGATAAAATCACCTGCCCGCTGTACATCGTGACGGGCAAGCTCGACCGCGTCGTGCCGTGGCAGGATGCCGAACGCCTCGCGCGCGAAGCGCGCGGCCCCGTCGAGCTCGTCGTCATCGAAGACGGCAATCACGTTGCCAACAACCGTGCCTACAAATATCGCGCGCAGTCGGCTGACTGGATGGCAGCCCAATTGGGGGCGGCGCAGATATAGCGGCCATATAATGTCAGCACGTCGCGCATTTAGCCGTGCCGCGCACTTATTGCATCAAAGGAGGAATTCATCATGCACCGTCTCATCATTATCACCCTTGCAGTAATTTGTGGTTGGCCGACAGCCGCGGCGCTGGGCGCTGATCGTTACCCGGGCAAGCCGATTCGCCTCGTTGTGCCTTTCCCGCCCGGCTCGGCGAGCGATTTTCTGGGGCGTACCATCGGCGTCAAGCTGTCCGAGCTTTATGGCGAGCAGGTCGTCATCGATAATCGGCCCGGCGCCGGCGGCCTGGTAGGTAGCAGCATCGTCGCCACGGCAGTCGCCGATGGCCATACGATCACCATGATCGGCCAACCGCATCTCGTCAATACGCTGATCCACAAGAATCCCGGCTATCGCGCGTTCGAAGACTTCGCGTCGGTGACGGAGGTCGCATCGATGCCCAACGTCCTGGTGGTGTCTCCCGGTCTCGCTGTCAAATCGGTCGGCGATCTGATCGCGCTGGCGAAGGCAAAGCCCGGCCAGTTCAATTATGGCTCCGCGGGCATCGGCAGTTCGTCGCACCTGGCCGGGGAAATGTTCAAGTCCGCCGCCGGCATTGATATCGTGCACGTGCCGTTCCGGCTGCTCGGCGATGTGTTCACTGAAATGCTGGCCGGTCGCGTGCAGCTGTATGTTTTTCCGTTGCCGGCGGCCATGCCGATGCTGCAGCAGGGTAAGCTGCGCGCGCTGGCGGTCGCCACGCCCAAGCGCGCAGTGGCGATGACTGAGGTCCCGACCATGACCGAAGCCGGCCTGCCGGCTTTCAAGTCGGACAGCTGGTTCGGGATCCTCGCGCCGGCCAAAACACCGCGCGCGGTCGTCGCGCAACTGAACAAGGACATCGGGGCAATTCTCAGCGAGCCGGCGATCAGGGATCGCATGCTGGCCCAGGGCGCCGAACCGGTGTTCGGCACGCCAGCGCAGTTCCTGCAGTTGCAGCGTGACGAATATGTGCGAATTCAGAAACTGATAAAAGAAATCGGGATCGAATCCCGCTAGTCGCGCATCCGCGCTACGACAATTTGAGGAGACAGGACATGCGTTATTTTCCAGGCCCGGCGCTGGTGATGGCAGTCACGGCGCTGATTGCGGTGCAGCCGGCGCTCGCCCAGCAGAAATTTCCGTCGAAGCCGATCCGCATGCTGGTGCCGTTTTCGGCGGGCAGCGTGACGGACTTTGTCGCGCGCGTGCTCGGGCAGAAAATGACCGAGCACTGGGGGCAGCAAGTCGTCGTCGACAACCGGCCGAGCGCGGGCGGCATAATCGCCTCAGAGACCCTGCTGGCTGCGCCGCCGGATGGCTACAGCCTGATGCTGGTGTCAATCGGCCACGCGGTCAATGCATCGCTTTATAGCAAATTACCGTACGACACGATCAGGGACTTTGCCGGCATTACGCTGGTGGCCGATACGCCCACCGTGCTGGTGGTGACGCCGTCGCTCGGCTTGAAAACCGTCAGGGACCTGGTCGACCTCGCAAAGTCGCGGCCCGGCAAGATGAATTATGCGTCGGCTGGAGTGGGCAGCGGCGCGCACATCAATGCGGAGCAGTTCAAGCTGGCGACCGGTATCGACGTCGTCCACGTGCCGTACAAAGGCACACCCGAAGCGCTGAGCAACGTCATCGGCGGCAGCGTATCGTTTTTCTTCGCGCCGATAACCGGCGCTGTGACCCTCGTTAAAGGTGGCAAGATCGGCGCGCTGGCGGTATCGACGAAAGAGCGTTCGCCCGTGCTGCCCGACCTGCCGAGCGCCGCTGAAGTGGGCGTGCCTGGCTTCGAGTTCAACCTGTGGACGGGGCTCGTCGGGCCGGGCAAATTGCCGAAAGACATCAAGGACAAGATCAACCGGGAAGCGGTGGCCATCTTGTCGGCGGCGGACGTAAAAGAACGCATGCTCACGCAGGGCGCGACACCGCACCCGATGTCGCCTGCGCAGTTTGATGCTTTCATCAAATCCGAAGTCGAGCGCCTCGCCAAAGTCGTCAAGGCCTCGGGCGCGAAAGCTGATTAGGAAAGCATTTTCGCCGCAGAGGCGCAGAGAACACAGAGGAATACAAGCAAGAATTAGCAGTGCCATCGTTTGACTTTGATCTTTCTCTGCGCTCTCCGCGCCTCTGCGGCCATTTTTGGGTTTAATTAAGTATGGACACTCCGGTAAAAGACAAACGCATAGAAATAGCGCTGCGCGCATGGGCGCCGCGCTTCGTCGCCAGCGGCGTGCCGCTCACTGATTTCGAGGAAGTGACCGGCAGCCTGACGCGCTGGGACGACTGGTGCGCGGCGTGGTCGGCGCGCGCCGCGGTGCACGAGGAAATCGGACGCAAGGCGCTCGCCGATGGCTATCACATCAGCGCTGCCGGCCACTTGACGCGCGCTGCGTTGTGCTATCACTTCGGTAAATTCATGTTTGTGCAC
>JBDSSV010000352.1:0-4254 GCA_039928535.1 Burkholderiales bacterium | reverse complement strand
GGCAACTGAACTACAGAGGAGAGCTTAGCGGTCGGCGGGCGCGCCGGGACCGCGCTTGCGCTTCTGGAAGAAGCGCTTGCCCTGACGCTTGCCGCCCGACGGATCCTGCGGGCGCTGCGCCTGGTCCGGACGACGGCCTTGCTGCTGCTGGCGATGCCCTTGTCCTTGTTGCTGTCGACCGCCGCCACCACCGCCATTATCGCCCGCCGGTAACGCGCGATTGCCGGGCGCCATGTCGATCTCGAGATTGATGATTTCGTCCCATACCTCGTCGGCGCGATCGCGCTCGGGTATGGCCAATAGTTCACGCAAGCGGCTTTTCGGGTCCTGCGGCTGGCGCTTGACGTGCTGCGCATCGGCCGCTTGCGCCTCGACGAAAGGCGCCTCGCTTGACTGCTCGGTTGAAGGTTGTTCTTCGCTCATCAGTGCCATTATCCTCTAAACGCCGCCGGCCTGCCAGCCTGCCTTTGACGGGTCAAAAGCCGTCCCGAAAAAGTCGCGTCGGCACGAAAAGCTGACGCCGCACGCCCGCGGCCGCTCGTCCGGTATGTTCGTCCGGTATTATTGCGCCACGCCTTAACCGGGGGAGGGAGATCATGTTGCGTCTTGCCATGCGCTTGTCAGCGCTCCTGATCATTGCCGTGCCTTTGGCTGCCGCCGCGGGCCAACCGAATTGGGTGACGAGCTGGGCGGCGTCGGTGCACGGGCCTTATCCGATTGGTAATCCGTCCGCGCAGCCGAATTTGTCGCGGGTATTCCCGGCTGCGGAGACCGGCGCGCGCGACCAATCGTTCCGCCTGATCGTGGCGCCCGGATTCTGGGGCAAGCAGGCGCGCGTGCGCTTTGCCAATACGTTCGGCACCCAGCCGGTCACGTTCGACGGCGCGTACGCGGGTCTGCAATGGTCGGGCTCGGCGGTGATGCCCGGCAGCAATCGCGCGATCACTTTTGCGGGCAGCAAGAGCGTGACAATCGCGCCGGGCGCGTCGGTCTGGAGCGATGCGGTGACGCTGCCCTTCGTGCGCAATGGCCAGGAATTGCGGGGCCGCAAGCTGGCCGTGAGTTTTCATGTCGCCGGCACCAGCGGGCCGATGACGTGGCACGCGAAAGCGCTGCAGTCGTCTTACGTGACGTTGCCCGGCGCGGGGGCGAAAGGCGACGACGTTACCGAAGCGGCGTTCCCGTATGCGACGGCATCGTGGTACTTCCTTGATGCGCTCGACATGAGCGCGCCGCGGGATCTCAACGCCATCGTCGCGTTCGGCGATTCGATCACCGACGGCACCGCGTCAACCATCAACGGCGACGATCGCTGGCCCGACGTGCTGGCGCGGCGTCTTAACGCGCACTGGGTGGTGGTCAATGCGGGCATTGGCGGCAACCAGGTCATCGGTCCGGCGGAATACACGCCGCAGAAGCCGTTCCCCGGCGGTCCGGCGGCGCTGCAGCGTCTCGAGCGCGACGTGCTGACGCTGTCGGGCGTGAAGGCCGTGATCTGGCTCGAAGGCACCAACGATTTCAGCAAGAACGGCAACGCCGACGCCGAGGCCGTGATCGCCGGCATGCGCGAAGGCGTTACGCGCATGCGCGGGCGGTTGCCGGGCGTCAAGGTGATAGGCGCGACGCTGACATCCGCGCTTGGCAGCACCAGCGCCGCGCACGGTTTCGAGCTGCAGGATGAGAAACGCAAAAAGCTCAACGAATTCATCCGCACGAGCGGTGTCTTCGACGGCGTAGCGGATTTCGACCGCGCGACGACCGACGCGGACACCGGCGGCATGCGCGCGGAATTCGTCCCCGACAATACCGTCGGCGGCCACGGCGACAAGCTGCATCCGAATCGCATGGGATATCAGGCAATGGGCATGGTGGTCGACCTGACGATGTTCGGCCCGCGCGCCGCCGCGCCGCGCCGCCGTTAGAATTTTTCCCGCGTTATAAAATGAGATCGACGCCCGCAGAGTCGCCCGCGTTGCCCGATTATGCGGTGCGCACGCACAATCCGTCCGCGCACTCGGAAAACCGCATGCACAGCGACGACGTGGCGCTCGCTTACGGTTTCAAAGGCGCGCTGGTTCCCGGCGTCACGGTGTTCAGCCACATGACGCAGCCGCTCGTCGCGCTGTACGGCGCGGAGTGGCTCGCGCGCGGCAGCGCGGACGTGACTTTCGCCAAGCCGGCCTACGAAGGCGACTGGTTGACGGTGCGCACAGCGCATGGCGCCGCAGCAGACGCATACCTGCTTACATGCGTCAACGCGCAGGGCGAAGAGCTCGCGCAGATGTCCGCGCAACTGCACGGCGCGTCAACTGCCGTGGACGCGCGCGCCACGCTGTCCCCGGGGCCGCCACGCCCGAAAGAGCTGGTCACGTGGGATCTGATGGAAATCGGCGTGCCGTTTCCCGCGCTGGCGTGGCAGCCCACACAGGAAGACAACCTCGCCTGGTGCGTGGATGTGCGAGACGAATTGCCGCTCTATCGCGCGGGCGCGGCGCCGCTGCTGCATCCGGGTTTTGTGCTGCGGCAAGCCAACCTGGTATTGCGCCACCGCTTCACGCTGCCGGCATGGATACATACGGCGAGCCGCATCGTGTTTCATGCGGCCGCGCGCGCGGGCGAGACGTTCGAAGTACGCGCGGTTCCGCAAGAAAAGTGGTTGCGCAAGGGGCATGAGTTCGTGCGCCTTTACGTGTGCATACTTCGCGGCGGAGCCGTCGTCACCGAAATCGAGCACACCGCGATATTCAGGCCGCGCAAAGCGGCATAAGCCGGCCCGCAGGGAATAATAGCGCCCAGTGTGTTGTTTACGCACTATGCTGCGATTGCTTGTAGGCACTCGCGCAGTCTGCTATGTTGTTTCACTCAACGATCCCGGAGGCAGCATGACCGCATTCAATTCTGCATTCAATTCTGCATTCAATTCTTTCACGCGCTTGCTGGCAGCGACAGCTTTGGCGTCTGCTGTCGTATTCAATGTGGCAGCCGCCGAACTGCCGGCCGGCCTCACCGCGCCGGCAAAGCCGGCCCATATACCCGACTTTAATCTCGCGAAACCCGACGGCGGCAACGTCCGCGCGAATGAGTTCAAAGGCAAGGTGCTGATTGCGAGGTTCTGGGCAACCTGGTGAGACATCTGCGTCAGCGAGATGCCCTCCGTGCAGAGGGCACATGATGAATACAAGAAGAGCGGCGTCAGCGTACTCGCAATTTCCATAGACGGCGACGGCGCCAAGTCGGTCAAGCCGTTCATGGCCGAACATAAATACACGCTGCCCGCGCCGCTCGATCCGGACATGGCGGTCGCGCGCGCCGTCGGCGTGCGCGTGACGCCGTGGACGGTCGTCTTCGACCGCGGCGGCAATGTCGTTGCCGGCGGCTACGGCAAGGTCGATCTCCTCAGCCCCGAATTCAAAAATTACGTCAAGGCGCTCGCTACCGCGCCGCCGGGCAAATAGCGGCGGGACGGGCGTCGACCGGGTTTTTTCTGCACCAGCCACAAAAAAGAGAGGTTCGCATGCAATCGAGACGATGGAGCATCAGAGGGTGGAAAAGCGCGCTGGCAGCAGCATTGATGGCCGGCGTGAGTATGTTCGGTGGCGCGGCTTACGCAATCGACGTTGGCGCCAAGGCGCCTAATTTCGCGCTGATGTCGAACACCGGCAAGGAAATCAAGCTCGCCGATTTCGCGGGCAAAAAAGCCGTCGTCCTATTCTTCTACATCGGCGCGTTCACCACCCCTTGAACGCAGGAAGCCCTGGCCTTCCAACTTGATCTTCCCAAGTTCGAAGCCGCGAATGCCCAGGTCCTGGGCATCAGTGTGGATTTTAACGATGCGAACAAGGCGTGGGGCGAAAAGCTCGGCCTCAAGTATCCGCTGCTGACCGACGTGCGCCGCGAGATGTCGCGCGCCTACGACGTGCTCAACGACGACGCGACCGCCGCCAACGATACCAAGCGTATCGCGACCTATCTGCGTGCGAAACGCTCATGGTTCGTCGTCGACAAGCACGGCGTCATCGCGTATGCGCGCGTCACCGATCCGCGTGGTCTCGTGCCCAACGACGAGATACTCGAGGTGCTGGAAAAACTGAAATAGCGGGGCGGGGCCGGCGCGCAGCCCGCTGTCCGGCATCCCCTGAACGGCTATTGTTTGAACTGCATCAGATCGATGATGGCAGCCGCGGCCGGCGCCTCATCGATTTTCCATAACGCCGCCAGCAGCGCTTTACGTTGAGTTACGTCCATCAGCGGCTC
>JBDSSV010000351.1:0-7942 GCA_039928535.1 Burkholderiales bacterium | reverse complement strand
CGATGTTGATGAAAAACTGCGCGGTAGCCGAGTGCGGGTCGGAAGTACGTGCCATCGCGACTGTGTACTTGTTGTTCTTGAGGCCGTTGTCGGCTTCGTTCTTGATCTGCGCGCCGGTCGGCTTCTGTTTCATGCCGGGCTCGAAGCCGCCGCCCTGGACCATGAAGCCGTCTATCACGCGGTGGAAAACCGTATTGTCGAACTGCCCGCTTTTGACATAGTTGAGGAAATTCTCGACGGTGACGGGCGCCTTCGCGGCGTCGAGTTCGAGCGTGATTACGCCGTGATTGGTTTGCAGCTTGACCATGATGTGTCCTTTACTTGGCGGGGGCGACTATGCGGGCGTCTTCGATGACGATCGTTTTCCGCGGTACGTCGGACGGGAACGGGCCCATCGGGCCGGTTTCGATCGCCGCGATCTTGTTAACGACATCCATGCCCTTGGCGACCTTGCCGAACACTGTGTAGCCCCAGCCCTGCGGCGTAGGCGCCGAATAGTTCAGAAATTCGTTGTTCTTGTGGTTGATGAAAAATTGCGCAGTCGCCGATTGCGGATCGGAGGTGCGCGCCATCGCGATCGTGCCGACGTCGTTCTTCAGGCCGTTGTTAGCTTCGTTCTGCACCGGCGCACGGGTTTTTTTCTGCTGGAAATCCGCACTGAAGCCGCCGCCCTGCACCATGAATCCCGGTATCACGCGATGGAAGATCGTGCCCTTGAAGTGCCCGTCCTTCACGTACTGCAGGAAGTTCTCGACTGTCTTCGGCGCCTTGTCGGGATAGAGTTCCAGCGTAATCACGCCCATGCTGGTCTTCAATTCGACTTCGGGATTGGCCGCGGCGACGGCGCTGAATGCAAAAGCGGCTACGGCAAGAATTGCGCTGATCTTCATCATATGAGTAGTCTCGTCAAAGGTAAGAAAAAATTGAGCGGCAGCGTTGCGGCGCCGCCGGTGGAAGCCGGTGCTAGGCGCTGCCTTCGTACAGTATGCGCCACGCGCCTTTCTCGAAAATCCAGTACTGGCGCTTTTTCATCTCGTTCGAGAGGGTGCTGCTCGAATAATCCTGGTCGAACGTGACCACGGCCAGATCTTCCCGTCCGGGATAGAGAAACGCGCCGACACGATCGAGTTTGCCATTGATAAACGTCTTGGCCGCATTGACCTGGCGTTTCTGCTCTGCCCACGCCACGAAAGTCTGCGCGCCGGTCGAAAAATTCCGGCGCGTAGTGCTTGAGACGAGATGATTGCTGCGGATCTCGATCAGCGTCTCGACCAGTATCGCTCCGGGTTCGATCTGCGCAGACTCGGCGCCGGCGAGCGCGAGCTTGTGCGCCACCTGCCGGCTGCCCATTGCCGCGGCATCGCTGACGGCAGCGGCGTAGACCGCGGCGACGGCGATCTGCGTTAGCCGCGCAACCAGGCTGGCGCCGTGCCGCTGGGTCAGGGTAGGCATCAACTGCCTACGCGCTCCTGCTGAATCAGCCAGCGGTTGCCGGTCATGACCAACACCAGCGTTTTCGTGCTGGCGACCTTGAGATTGGCGGAGCGGTAGCTCTGGCGAAACGTAACGGACGCGCGATTGCTGTCGGTGAACTTGACCTTCGGCGCTTCGACGCGCACGTCGATTTTCTTGGGCTTGGTGATGCGCGCCTTGCGCGCGGCGGCCCAGTCTGCGCGCGGTTCGCCGCCGGGCGTCTGGAAGTCAGTGGCATAAAAACCGAGGTAGCCGTTGACGTCGTTGTCCGACCAGGCCTTCGCCCAGTTGTTGACGGTTTTGAGGACGTCGCCATCATTGCTGGCGGCGGCGGGCTTGGCCGGTTCAACCCTGGCTGCCGGTGCTGGCGCAATCAGCGCGGCCGCGGTTGCCACTGGGGCCGGAGCCGCTGCCATCGGCGCCGGTTTGCTCACGGCCGCGACGACGTTCGGCGTCATTTTGCTCACACCGGGTTTGCCGGTGCCGCGCGCGCCGCTGGAAAAGAGCTCCTTGAGCATATCGAGCTTGGTTTGCGCGCCCGTGTTGCTCTTGTCGAGCTGCAGCGCCTTGTCGTACGCCTGCGACGCCATCTTGGCGTAGATGTCGCCTAGATTCTCATGCGCGGTGGCATAGCTCGGATGCGTGCGGATCGAGAGCTCGAGCGCGGTGAGCGCTTTGTCGTAGTGTCCCTGCGATGCATAGAGCACGGCAAGATTGTTGTACGGCTCGGGCAGTTCCGGATAGTCCTCGGTGAGGCCGGTGAACATCCGGATGGCCTCGGCCTGTTTGCTTTGCTCGGTGAGGATCAGGCCTTTCAGAAAACGTCCGCGCGCGTCTTTCGGGTTGGCCTTGAGAAAATTATCCACGCGCTCGAGCGCCTGGGCCTGCTGCCCCGCGCGAAAAAGCTTGCCCGCTTCCGTAAAATCGTCGCTCTGCGCACCAGCCGTTGCAGCCAGCATCAGAGCGGTGATAAAAAGTGCGCCGCGTGAAATCCAGCGCCAGCGGAAGATAAAAGTCATTGTGCTATACTTTTAGGAATTTCAGTGTGTTAGTCAACTAATCTAACAGATTTTACCAAGAACCCCGGCTAAATTAAATATGTGTTTTGCCTCGCCGGGAAATAAGCCGGCTGCCTGCATGTCCTGGCCGCGCCGCAGGCGGGCAAACCCCGTCCGTCCTGCGCCGGCGACGCCCCGCAGTTGAGGGCAAGAAGGAAGCCGCAAACCGTGTTCCATACTCCCATCCGCCATGCTGAAACTCTATAACACGCTGGCCCGCGACAAGCAGGAATTCAAGCCCATCGCGTCGGGCCAGGTGCGTATCTACGTCTGCGGCATAACCGTCTACGACTATCTCCACCTCGGGCATGCCCGCATGATGGTGGTGTTCGACATGGTGACGCGCTGGCTGCGTGCGTCGGGCCTGGACGTGACCCACGTGCGCAATATCACCGATATCGACGACAAGATCATCAAGCGCGCAGCGGAGAACAAGGAACCTATCGAGGCGCTGACCGCGCGCTTCATCGCCGCGATGGACGAGGACGCGGCAGCACTCGGCATCATCAAGCCGGATTTCGAGCCGCGCGCGACGGAATATATTCCGCAGATGCAGAAAATCATCACGTTGCTGGAGCAAAAGGGACTTGCCTACGTCGCGCCCGACCGCGACGTCAATTATTCGGTGCGCGACTTTCCCGGCTACGGCAAGCTGTCCGGCAAATCGCTCGACGACCTCAACGCGGGAGAGCGCGTCGACATCGTCCAGGCCAAGCGCGACCCGCTCGATTTCGTGCTGTGGAAGCATTCCAAGCCGGGCGAGCCGGCATGGCCCAGTCCGTGGGGCGAAGGCCGGCCGGGCTGGCACATCGAGTGCTCTGCGATGTCGAGCGCGCTGCTCGGCGAGCATTTCGACATCCACGGCGGCGGCCAGGACCTGCAGTTTCCGCACCACGAGAACGAAATCGCGCAATCCGAAGGCGCGCACGGGCACACGTTCGTCAACTACTGGCTCCACAACGGTTTCGTGCGCATCGACGACGAGAAGATGTCGAAATCGCTCGGCAACTTTTTCACGGTGCGCGAGGTGCTTGCCAAGTACGACGCGGAAGTCGTGCGTTTCTTCATCCTGCGCGCGCACTACCGCAGCGGCCTAAATTATTCCGACCAGCATCTGGACGACGCGCGCCAGGCGCTGTCGCGGTTGTATACCGCGTTGAAGGAGCACGCTGCGCCGGCCGGCGCGGTCGACTGGAACAACCCGGCCGCTGCGCGGTTTCGCGACGTGATGAACGATGATTTCAATACGCCTGAAGCCGTGGCCGTGCTGTTCGAGCTGGCGGCAGAGGTGAATCGCACGCACTCGCGCGACGCCGCGGTGTTGCTCAAATCGCTGGGCGGGCTGCTCGGGCTGCTGCAACGCCAGCCGACTGAATTCCTCCAAAGCACGCCGGGCAGCGACGCGTGGACGCCGGAGCGCATCGAGGCAGAGATCAGCGCGCGCGCGTCGGCGAAGCAAGCCAAGAACTACGCCGAGGCCGACCGCATACGCAAGGAGCTGCTGGCGGCGGGCATCGCGCTCGAAGACGGGCCGAAAGGCACGCTCTGGCGGCGTAGCTAGCGCTGGCGCCGGCCTCGGGATCGCGCTTGCCCCCGGCCCTGCAAAGCGCATGCGGTTTTATCGCGATACTGGCGGTGGCATGGGTCGTCAGCGAAAAACGCAGCGTCGTCGCGTGGCGCACCGTTATCGCTGGTGTCGTGCTCCAATTCGTGATCGCGGCGGCACTGCTCAAACTCACGCTCTTCAAGCAGTTTTTTCTCGCGCTGAACAATACCTTGCTCGCGCTCGAAAAAGCGACGCAGGCCGGCACGTCTTTCGTCTTCGGCTATCTCGGCGGCGCCGGGCTGCCGTATGCGGAGACAGGCGCCGGCTCGAGTTTCGTCCTCGCATTCCGCGCGCTGCCGCTGGTGCTGGTGATCAGCGCGCTGTCGGCCCTCCTTTTTTACTGGCGCGTCCTGCCGTTAGTCGTTCGCGGGATTTCCCGCGTGCTCGAAGCGGCCATGGGTGTCGGCGGCGCGGTCGGGCTGTCGACCGCTGCGAATATCTTCGTGGGCATGGTCGAGGCACCGCTTTTTATCCGCCCGTACCTCGCGCAGATGTCGCGTGGCGAGCTGTTTATCGTGATGACCTGCGGCATGGCCGGCATCTCCGGCACGGTGATGGTGATCTACGCGAGTTTCCTCGGCCCGGTGATTCCCGATGCGCTGGGCCATATCCTGATTGCGTCGATTATCAGTGCGCCGGCCGCCATCGTCATTGCCGTGCTGATGGTGCCGCCCACCGGTGCGGCGACGTCCGGACAACTGGTGCCGGCGCAGCAGGCCACCAGCAGCATGGACGCGATCACCAGGGGCACGCTCGACGGGCTGGCCCTGCTGCTCAATATCGTGGCGCTGCTCGTGGTGCTGATCGCGCTTGTCACGCTCGCCAATCTGCTGCTGGAAGCCCTGCCCGCGGTCGATGGCAGGCCCATCACGCTGCAGCGCATGCTCGGCACGCTGATGGCGCCCCTGGCGTGGCTGATCGGCGTGCCGTGGAGCGAAGCGCCCGCGGCCGGCGCGTTGCTTGGCACCAAGACCGTGCTCAATGAATTCATCGCCTATCTCGATCTCGCGCATTTGCCCAACGGCGCGCTGTCACCCAGGAGCCGCATGCTGATGACGTATGCGCTGTGCGGTTTCGCCAATTTCGGCAGCCTCGGCATACTCATCGGCGGCATGGCGACGATGGCGCCGGAACGGCGCGACGAGATTGTAGGTCTGGGCATGAAATCGATAGTCGCGGGCACGCTGGCGACGTGCATGACCGGCGCGGTCGTCGGCGTGTTCTGGACTGATTAGAACTGCGAAAAGCATCGCCAAAGAGGACACAGAGTTCACAGAGGAAAAACCTGTAGCTGCTTATGGCTCCAAGATTTTGTTTTTTGTTTTCTTGTGTCCTCTGTGTTCTCTGTGGCTAATGTTTTTCAGCTTTACTGCACCACGTAACCCACATTTCGCGAAACGCCCGTTCGAGGTTACGCGCGCACGCGCGGCCATCGGCATTGGGCGAGCGGGCGAACATGCCGCGCAGATCCGCGCGGAGATCGGCCAGTCGCGGCAGGTCCTGCGCCAGGCCTGTGGCACTTCCGACATACGCGTCGCCGTTTTTTGCGATCAGTTGCGGCAGACCGACATTCGTCAGCATCGACACGTCGGCGCGCGAAGCATGTGTGGTGCCTTCGAGCACGACGACCGGCAGGCCCATCCACAGCGAGAAGCACGTCGTCGTCGCGCCGTGGTAGGGAAATGTATCCAGTGCGATATCGACGCCGGCGAATGCGGCGAGATAATCTTCAAACGACAGGCGCGGCAGTATTTCCAGTTGATGCGGCGCGATCCCGCAGTCGGCGAACAGTCCGCGTATGTGCCGCTCGGCGCTCGCGCCGCTGATCGCCATCACGCGCAGGCGCGCACCGGTCACGCGCTGCAGAATGCGCGCCCACAATGCGGCAATGGTCGGCGTGATCTTGAACGCGCTGTGAAAAGTGCCGAAAGTGACAAACCCGTTGGCCAGAGCGGGAAGCGGCGCCACTTCCGGCGTGCCGTCCGGCGGCCGCCACGCCATGTAGATGCCGGGCAGCCTTATAAGTTGCTCCGAGTTCACTTGCTCGGTCATGCCCGGCGGATCGCAATAGGCGTCGGTAATCCGGTAGTCCATGCTGGGCATGCCGGTGGTGCTCGGAAACCCCAGCCAGTTGACCTGGATCGGCGCGGGTTTGCGCGCGAACGCGAGCAGACGGTTGTTGTTGGTGTGTCCGCTCAAATCGACGAGGATGTCGATCGCGTCGTCGCGCACCAACTGCGCGAACCGCGCGTGGTCGAGATCCACTGTGGCACGCCAATGGGCGCCGTATTTCTGCAGCCGCTGCGAGTAGTCGTCAGGGCGCGCGACGTCGGCATATAAAAATATTTCGAGTTGCGCGCGATCGTGATGCTCGATTACGGACTCGAGAAAAAAAGTCACCGCGTGCTTGTGGATGTACGGTGAGACGAAGCCGATGCGCAGCCGGCGCGCGGGATCGGCGTTGTTGGCATGCGGGGGCGCCCCGTCTTCGAGGGCGCGGGCATGGCGCGCGGCCCAGGTCTGATGTTCCCGGAAAGTTGCGGCCGGGTCCTGGCGGTCGGCATAGCACAGCATGCGCAACAATGCGCTGTGAGCGGCAGGATTGGCGGGCTGCAGCGCGAGCGATTCGCGGACGGTCGCAATCGCTGCTTCGACGCGCGCCTGCTCGAACAGCACACCCGCCAGCGTATGCTTGAGCGCGGCATGACGCGGGTCGACGCGCAGGCCCGCATGACAGCAGGCTTCCGCGTCGTCGTAGCGGGCGAGCGCTTTCAGCAGCGCCGCCAGCGTATTCCACGCATCGGTAAAATCCGGCTGCTGCGCAACGGCAATGCGGTAGCTTGCGACAGCGCCTTCGAAATCGCCGATGGCGGCAAGCACGTCTCCCAGGCGGGCATGCGTGTCGGCGGACGGTGTCAGCGCGGCAGCCCGGCGCAGGAGCTCGAGTCCTTCCCCGGTGTCGCCCTGTTTCAGGAGCGCTGCCGCGAGCAGATTGACGATTTCCCCATTGCCGGGCTCGTGTTCCAGCGCGGCGCGGCAGCGTGCAACCACTTCCTGAAGCGCGCCTTGCTGCTGCAGGCGCAGCGTGTCTGTTATCCAGCGCGAATCGACTTTTGTTGCAGGCGATGGGCCGGCAGCGGGGGTGGCGGGTGCGCCGAGCAGGCGCTTGAAGAGGCTGCCGAGCATGGCGCTAGCTTAAGCGGGCGCCGCTACGCCGGCGCACGTTTGATCAGGATGGATTCGCGGTTGCCGAGGACGACGAACGCAAGTGCGTGCTTCGCGCAGTACTCGTCCCATGCTTTCTTGGCGCCCGGACAGAATATTGAGCCGTCGCAGACGATGACGCCGCCCGTGTTCAGCCGCGGATAAAAGTATTCGAGCGCGGCGCGCGTCGGCCCGTAGAGCGTGACATCCAGGTGAACGAACGACCAGTCGCGCTCGGGCAGCGTGGCGAATACCTGCGGAATCCAGCCCGCGCATATGGCTACTTCCGGGAACTCGCCGAAGTATCCGCGCACCAGTTCCGGCGAGATGTCAGCCTTCGCTACCGGAAAGAACGCCTCGCGGCGGCTTGCGCCGCCGGCGCCGCGCACGGGAATAAGATCGTGCTCGCCTGACTCGCTGGTGCCAACGAAGCTGTCGATCAAATACAGGTCCTTGCCCGTGTACGCCGGATCGCGGCTGCGCCGCGCGCGCGCCAGCATCAGCGCGGTCGCGCCGCGGAACGTGCCGCATTCCGCGCGCGCGCCCGGCAGCGCGAGCGACGCGAAAAAATATTGCAGCAGGTCGCGACGGCTCTGAAAGC
>JBDSSV010000350.1:0-6179 GCA_039928535.1 Burkholderiales bacterium | reverse complement strand
TGACGACCGTCGGCATCGCCTTGACCGCCGCGTCGCTGTAAGAAGCGATCGCGCGCGTCGCCGCGGCCGGCGGCGCCTCGCGCGTCGTCACTACGTCGACGGTCGCGCCCGCGCGGCGGCCCAGCAGATCGGGACGTAGCGTCGACACCACGAACAGGATGCCAAGGCATATCGTCGTGGTCTGGGCGAAAATCAGCCAAAGTCTGCGCATGAAAACCTGTAGTGTCCGCGGGTTTGAAATTGCCATCGGGTTAGAATGCGCGCTGGCATGTCAGGCGCATAGATTTCCATGCAACGCTCTGCACTCGAGACCTATCTCAATCAGTATCTCGACGTCTCCCGTTTCCGCGATTATTGCCCAAATGGGCTGCAGGTGGAAGGGCGCGCCGAAGTCCGCAGCATAGTGACAGGCGTAACCGCGTCGCGCGAACTTTTACAGGCGGCTATCGAGCGCGGCGCCGACGCCGTCCTTGTGCATCACGGCTATTTCTGGCGCGGTGAAGATCCGCGCGTGACCGGCACGCGGCGCGAGCGCCTCGCGCTTCTGCTCGGGCATGAGCTCAATCTGTTCGCATTTCATCTGCCGCTCGACGCGCATCCCGACGTCGGCAACAACGCGCAGCTGGCGCGCCAACTCGAGCTGCCGTACGACGGCAAATTCGGCGAGCAGGATCTTGGCGCGCACGGTACCTTCGCAACTCCGCCGACGCTCGCCGAACTCACGCGGCGCATCGCGGACCGCCTTGACCGTGTGCCACAGGTAATCGGTGACAGCGCCAAGCTCGTGCGCCGCGTCGCCTGGTGCACCGGCGCGGCGCAAAACTATCTCGAAGACGCCGTGCGTCTGGGGGTCGATGCATATATATCAGGCGAGATTTCCGAACAGACGGTGCATCTCGCGCGCGAGTCGGGCGTGGCGTATATCGCCGCCGGTCATCATGCGACCGAGCGTTACGGCATCAAAGCGCTCGGCGAGCACGTCGCAGCGCGTTTCAGCGTAGCCCATCAATTCATCGATATCGCCAACCCGGTGTAGGGCGATCAGGGGCGGCCGAGCCGCCAGAACGCATGCAATTACTTGAAGCAAAGGATTTTTTTCAGGTTTTGCTTAAGTTTTTGCGCGAAATTAGATAAAATACCGGTTTTTTGTCAAATCGCCAGCGGGGAGTTTCATGTCGGATCAGGCAGTGGATAAAAGCAAACGCGGTTTTCTGATGGCCGCAACAGGTGTGGTGGGTGGTGTTGCGGCGGCCGCGACGGCAGTGCCGTTCGCCGGCAGCATGTTTCCTTCCGAGCGCGCGAAAGCAGCGGGCGCGCCGGTTGAAGCCGACATTAGCAAACTCGCCCCGGGTGAAATGCAGATTGTCGAATGGCGCGGCAAGCCGGTATGGATCGTGAATCGCACCAAGGAAATGCTCGACGGCATCAAGAATAGCGATGCGCGGGCATCCGATCCGAAATCGGATGTACCGCAGCAGCCGGATTACGCCAAAAACGAATTCCGCTCGATCAAACCCGAAATCGCCGTACTGGTTGGTGTATGTACCCATCTGGGGTGCTCGCCGCAATTCAAGTCAGCCGACGCTAAAGGCGATATGGGGCAGGACTGGGTTGGCGGATTCTTTTGCCCGTGCCACGGCTCGAAATTCGATTTCGCCGGCCGTGTGTTCCAAGGGTCGCCCGCGCCGATAAATCTGGAAGTGCCGCCCTATAAATTCGTGGGCGATGCAAAGATCGTCATTGGCGACGACACGAAGGGGGCGTAAGCATGGCAGCTCTCGAAAAACAACCCGTTACCGGCGCCGGTCCGCTGAACGGACTATTGACGTGGGTCGATGCGCGCTTTCCGCTGATCAAGCTGTGGGAAGACCAGTGGGGCAAGTATGTGGCGCCCAAGAACTTCAACTTCTGGTACTACTTCGGTTCGCTGTCGGCTTTCGTGCTGGTGCTGCAGATAGTCACCGGTATTTTCCTGACCATGAACTACAAGCCGGATGCCACGCTGGCGTTTGCCTCGGTCGAATACATTATGCGCGACGTCTGGGGCGGCTGGATCATTCGCTACATGCATTCGACCGGCGCGTCGGCGTTTTTCATCTGCATTTACTTGCACATGTTCCGCGGCTTGCTGTACGGCTCGTACCGCAAGCCGCGCGAGCTCCTGTGGATATTCGGCATGCTGATTTACCTGTGCCTGATGGCGGAGGCATTTTTCGGCTACTTGCTGCCGTGGGGCCAGATGTCGTACTGGGGGGCGCAGGTGATCGTCAATCTCTTCGGCGCGGTGCCCTATATCGGCCCGACGCTTTCCGAGTGGATACGCGGCGACTATGTGATTTCAGACGCGACCCTCAACCGCTTCTTCGCGTTCCACGTGATCGCGATCCCGCTCGTGTTGCTCGGCCTGGTCGCCGCGCATCTGACGGCGCTGCACGAAGTCGGCTCGAACAATCCCGACGGCGTCGAAATCAAGAAGCAGCCGATCAATCCGCAAACGGGCCTGCCGCTCGACGGTATCTATTCACACCCCTACTATTCGGTGAAAGACGCGCTGGGCGTCGTCGTGTTCCTGATTGTGTTCTCGGTCATCATGTTTTTCTTGCCCGAGATGGGCGGCTATTTCCTCGAGTACAATAATTTCATTCCGGCCGATCCGCTGAAGACGCCGCCGCATATTGCGCCGGTGTGGTATTTCACGCCGTACTACTCGATTCTGCGGGCGATACCGCCGCTCTTCAACTCGCAGTTTCCCGGCGTGCTCGCGATGGGCGCGGCGACGATGATCCTCTTCCTGCTGCCGTGGCTCGACCGCAGCCCGGTCAAGTCTATCCGCTACAAAGGCCCCGTCTTCAAGGCCGCGCTGACGATCTTCGTGATCGTGTTCCTGGTGCTCGGCTACCTCGGCACCGAGCCGACCAATGTGTGGGGACAGTTCGGCGCCTGGCTTGGTAACGCCGACCGCGCAACCGTCGTCGCGCGCATCTGCACGGCCCTCTACTTCCTGTTCTTCATCCTGATGCCGTGGTATTCGACCATCGACAAATGCAAACCGGAGCCGGCGAGGTTGACATGGTAAGCGCCGCATTCAGCACCACGATGAGCAGATTCGCCCGCGCCGCGGCGTGCATCGCAGCGTTCGTCGCCTATACCGCGCACGCGAACGAAGGGCCGCGCCTGCAAATCGCGCCGGTCAATTCGCATGACCTTGCCTCGCTGCAGAACGGCGCCAAGCTGTTCGTCAATTACTGCCTGAACTGCCATACCGCCGGTTATATGCGTTACAACCGATTGCAGGACCTGGGTCTGACCGAAGCGCAAATCCGGGACAACCTCGTCCTGACTGGCGTGAAAGTCGGCGAGCTCATGCAGGTCGCGATGGATCGCAAAGATGCCAAGGAATGGTTCGGCGTGGCGCCGCCCGATCTGACCGTGACGGCGCGCTCGCGCAGCTCGGGCGCGGGCAGCGGCGCGGACTGGATCTATTCGTATCTGCGTGCGTTTTATGTCGATTCGTCGCGGCCAACCGGCTGGAACAACCTGGTGTATCCCAACGTCGGCATGCCGCACGTGCTGTGGCAGTTGAACGGCAAGCAGCAGATTCACGAGGACGTGTTCGACTCGGAACACGCGGCCAAGGCGGCCCTGATTGCAAGTAAGGGGGTGGCCCAGCTCGAAGAGACGCACGAGGTAAAAGACGGCAAGACGGTTGAGCGCTTCGTGCTGAAAACCCTGACGCCCGGCACCGGTACCTTGGCGCAACTCGAGTACGACAGGGCGGTGGTCGATATCGTCAACTATATGGACTACATGGCCGAGCCGGCGCGCCTGCAGCGCCGCCAGATCGGATTCTATGCCCTGATGCTGCTCGGTGTACTGTTCATCCTCGTATTTGTCCTCAAAAAATCCTATTGGAAAGACGTTCACTAAAACGGTGCCTATATGATGACTCTCTACTCAGGCACGACCTGCCCTTTCAGCCAGCGCTGTCGCAATGTTCTGTATGAAAAGGGCATGGACTTTCAGATCGTCGACGTTGACCTGCACAACAAGCCGGAAGACCTTGCCGTGATGAATCCGTACAACCAGGTGCCGGTGCTCGTCGAGCGCGATCTGATGCTGTACGAATCGAACATCATCAACGAGTACATCGACGATCGCTTTCCGCACCCGCAGCTGATGCCCGCCGATCCGGTGATGCGCGCGCGCGCGCGGCTGTTCCTGTTTCGCTTCGAGAACGAGATGTTCACGCACGTCGAAACCCTCGAGAAAGGCAACCAGCGCCTCGCCGACAAGGCGCGCGCCGCCATCCGCGACAACCTCGCGCAGATCGCGCCCGTATTCGCCAAGCAGAAGTTCATGCTCGGTGACGAATTCTCGATGCTCGACGTGGCGATCGTGCCGCTGTTGTGGCGGCTCGATTACTACGACGTGCAGCTGCCGAAGCAGGCCGCGCCGCTGATGAAATATGCCGAGCGCCTCTTCAGCCGACCCGCATTCATCGATTCGCTGACCGCTTCCGAAAAGGTCATGCGCAAGTAAGGCGTCGTCATGGCGAAAGAGCGCTCGACCAAGCCGTACCTGATCCGCGCCATCTGCGAATGGTGCAGCGACAGCGGTTTTACCGCTTACCTGTCGGTTAAGGTCGACGCGCACACGCGGGTACCGATGGAACACGTGAAAAACGGCGAAATCGTGCTCAACGTCAGCCCCGACGCCGCGCACCGACTGACCGTCGGCGACGACACCATACAGTTCGCGGCGCGTTTTTCAGGCGTTTCGCGCGAGTGCTCGATCCCGGTCAATGCGGTGCAGGGCATATTCGCCAAGGAAAACAGCCAGGGCCTGTTTTTCCAGCCCGAGCCGGCTGCCACGGCGTCGCCCGATACGGCGCCGACGCCGCCCGCCTCCGGCGGCAAGCCCAAACTGCAAATCGTCAAATAACGCAGCCGCCGGCGCGCGAGGCGCGGGCATTTTCATGAACGGCGCGCCGCGATGACATCTGCCCCGCCCGAAATCGAGTGTTTCTACACGCTGTCGTCGCCGTGGGCCTATTTCGGCGGGCCGCGCCTGCTCGATATCGCGCGCAAACACGGCGTGCCAATCGTGCTGCGCCCGTACGATTTCGTGAGCGTCGTGCCGCGCACCGGCGGCATCCCGTTGCGTACGCGCCCGCAGCCGCGCCGGGATTACCACGCCCTCGAACTCGACCGCTGGCGCAAATTTCTGGGCATGCCGCTCAATCTCAAGCCGCGGTTTTATCCGCCGGACAACCGGCTCGCGACGCACGCGGTGATCGCCGCCCAACAGGCCGGCCTGGCCGCTGTGCGTTTGTCGCACGCGATATTGCAGGCTCTGTGGGCCGACGAACGCAACAGCGCGGATCGCGCGACATTGATCGCGATCGCGCACGAAAACGGCATCGAGGGCGAATGGCTCTTCGCCGCCGCGACGGATGCGCCCGTCGACGCGGAGTTCGAGCGCAACTCGCTGGACGCCGTGGCGCGCGGCGTGTTCGGCTCGCCGACCTATTACTTCGCCGGCGTTCCCTACTGGGGGCAGGACCGGCTGGACTTTCTCGACCGCGCGCTTACCGCCCGTGCTGAACAACTTTGAGCCGCATAATCGCTGACGCTACGTCAGCAAACGGCTGGCCGGACTTTTTTGCCTTAGCGCGAAGCGGCAACCCCGCGATTGGCGCCGTTTTATTGATGCGAAAGTTGCCGCGGCGGGGCAGGCCGTGTAGCCTGTGACGAAATCAGGGGCCGGCATAAAAACTTTGCATAACACTAATTTTATTTGCCTGGGAGCGTTCGCGCTGCTGGTGTTGTGCCTGACGCTGCGTGCCGCGTTGGCCGCCGATGCGGCAGCTGCAACCGATACGCCGCGCGTCGTAATACTGTGCCCCGAATGCGGCATGGTTTTTAACTTGCGCCGCATCGAGAAGCCGGTGGCGCCCGAGCGTAATTTGATGCCGAACATTGCATCGTCGCCGCAGGGCGGCAACCTTGGCCACGATACACAGGCTGTGCCGCTGTTCAGCATAGGTCGTGGCGGCGCACATCGCGTGCCGCGCGAACCCGCTACGCGAAGTTTATGGGAAATCACCGTGCGCTATGACAACGGCCAGTTCGGTTTTGTCACGCAGGAGATGGAGCCCAACCTGAAAGTCGGCGACCGCG
>JBDSSV010000349.1:0-4612 GCA_039928535.1 Burkholderiales bacterium | reverse complement strand
CCGCGGTGGACGGCAAGCCGGCCAAGCGCATCATCCTGCTCGCCGAGGGGCGTCTGGTGAACCTCGGCTGCGGCACCGGTCATCCCAGCTACGTGATGAGTTCGTCGTTCGCCAACCAGACGCTCGCGCAAATCGAACTCTTCGTGAACGGCAGCAAATACGAAAACAAGGTTTACACGCTGCCCAAGCATCTCGACGAAAAAGTCGCGCGCCTGCATCTGAAGAAACTCGGCGTCGACCTGACCGTGCTGTCCGAAACACAATGCCGCTATCTGAGCGTGCCGGTCGACGGGCCGTATAAAGCCGACCACTATCGTTATTGATTCGGTGAGGAGTGAGGGGTGAGGAGTGAGGGCTAAAATCAAATTCCCAACCCTCTTTACCTCGCCGTCCGGGTAACACATGGAAACCCAGAAAAAATATCCGCGCACCTACAGCTTCGAGTT
The DNA here is from genome assembly GCA_039928535.1 of Burkholderiales bacterium. Taxonomy (GTDB): domain Bacteria; phylum Pseudomonadota; class Gammaproteobacteria; order Burkholderiales; family SG8-41; genus PALSA-1004. The sequence continues at coordinate 4,166 of JBDSSV010000349.1, read as the reverse complement.
CTTTCCGCCGAATACGCCGGAAGGACAGGAGAAGCTCCGCGCCACGACCAAGCAGCTGGCGCAGCTTAATCCGAAATTTTTCTCGGTCACCTACGGCGCGGGCGGCTCGACGCGCGAGCGCACGCTCGGCACCGTGCTCGACATCCGCGCCATGGGCCACGCCGCCGCGCCCCACATCTCCTGCGTCGCCTCGACGCGCGAAGGCATCCGCGAGTGGCTGCAGCGCTACAAGGACCACGGCATCAAGCACCTCGTGGCGCTACGCGGCGATCTGCCGTCGGGCCTCGCGGCGGCGGGCGAATTCCGCTACGCCAACGAGCTCGTCGAGTTCATCCGCAAGGAATTCGGCAAGCACTTCATGGTCGAAGTCGCGGCCTACCCGGAAACGCATCCCCAGTCGAACAACGCGCAGGACGACCTCGCCGCGTTCAAGCGCAAGGTCGACGCGGGCGCGGACGCGGCAATCACGCAGTATTTTTACAACCCTGACGCCTATTTTCGTTTCGTCGATGACTGCGAAGCGATGGGCGTAGACATTCCGATCGTGCCCGGCATCATGCCGATCGGCCGCTATTCGCAGCTCGCGCGTTTTTCAGATGCGTGCGGCGCAGAGATTCCGCGCTGGATGCGCAAGAAATTCGAGGGCTATGGCGACGACGCGGCATCGATCCGCGCGTTCGGCCTCGCTGTGGTGACGGCGCTGTGCGACGAACTGCTGCAGGGCGGCGCGCCGGGCCTGCATTTTTACTCGCTGAACCAGGCCGGACTGACCACCACCATCTGGCAACGACTCGGGTTATAAGCGTTACGATCACTGCAAGCAGGCTATTCCACCCCCTCGCGGGAGGCGTCATGCAACGCGCAACCTGGCACGGCGCAGTCATTGCCGAAAGCGATCGCTGCGAAGTTGTCGAAGGCAATCAATATTTTCCGCCCGACGCGGTCAAGCGCGAATTGCTGCAGGAAAGCAGCACGCATAGCGTGTGCCCGTGGAAAGGCACCGCGAGCTATTACGACGTGGTCGTCGTACGGCGAAACCAACAAGGATGCCGCGTGGTACTACCCTGACACCACACCGGCCGCAGACAATATAAAAGGCTATATCGCGTTCTGGAAAGGCGTGCGGGTCGACTAATTCGCGGCGTGCCGTCCCGCACCACCATTGACAAATTCCACACTGCCCCGACTGGCATATGGATTTGTTAATGACATTTGCTTAAACTCGGCCTTCTGCACCGGCACGGCGTAAACTACTGTGAATTCTTCTTCAGAATATCGATGAAAATCGCAACCCTCTTAGCCGTCGCCATTGCCGCCCTGTGGGCAACGGGCGTGCCTGCCCAAGGCTTCAAGTTTTCGCAGCCTGACGACGGCGTTGCAAAAGCCAAAGAAGAAGCGCGCCAGCAGGCAATCGCCGAGCGCTTGTCCACGCCGTGCCGCGATCAGCTCAAGGACAAGAAAATCATGCTGATCATCGGCGAACAGCAGACCGGCGGCGGCATCCAGGCGAACCAGGAAAACTACGGGCCGCATTTCCAGGTCATCAATCAGCGCCTGCGCGCGCTGGGACTCAGGACTTACACGCCGGAAGAAATCAAGAAGCAAGTCGCGCAGGCCGAAATCGATGCGTACTTCAAAGGCAATCCTGACGCCGCGCTTTCGGCCTCGCGGCGCCTCGGCGCGAGCTTCGTGCTGCGCGGCCTAATCGCCGCCCAGTCCAGCGTCAATCCGGTGATCCGGGTCAACGAAGTCACGGTCAACCTGGACTTTTCACTGGTCGACAGCGGGGGCAAAATGATCTCCGGCGCCACTGCCCAGGGCGGCACGTTTTCGGGCAGCGATATACGCACGGCCGCCGCGCGTCTCATCAACGAACGGGCCGATGAAGTCGTGGCCAAGCTTTACAGCGATTACTGCAATAACGCGCAAGTCAGCGAGCCTAAGACGGGCAAAGCCGATGCCAGGCGTAAAAAATAAAACTGCCGGATAAAACGCTCAATTTCGAGAGAACCCAATATGAAAACCGACATTGTGAAAACCGTCCTGAGTCTCGTCGCGGGCGCCTTGCTCGCGTTGTCCGCTGTCAGCCACGCGCAGCCGCGCTGGGGCGCTGAGAGCAGTTCCGCACCTGCGACCTCGACGTCACAGAAAACCAACGAGGCCGCGGACCGCGCGGTCTACAAGCCGATCGAGTATCCGAATGCCAGCAAAGCGGGTCCTCCGCTCATCGTGATTCCCGGCGAAATCAAAAGCAACAACGCGACCTTTACCCAGAAATTCGGCCCCAATAACATTGCCGACTTTGCCGAGATCGAGTTGTCGAAAGCCAACTTTCCGGTGCTTGAACGCACCAATCTGGGTCCGCTGCTCAACGAGTTCACGCTCGCCTACAACCTCGGCGACCAGGAGGCCGCAAGCAAGATGCTCGGCCGCGGCAAGCTCAAAACCACCAAGTGGGTGGTCAAGTTCGACATCCTGAAAACCGAGCAGGTCGCCGCCGCGCAAAAAGGTTTCGACGGCCGCGCGATTGGCAATATCATCGGCATTTTCGGCGGTTCTCGCGGGTCCGCGGCCGGTGGCACGGCAGTCGGCTCGGTGCAAACACAGGACACCAGCGGCGTGTGGATCGTCGGCATGCGCTACAAGATCATGAACGCGGAAACCACCGAGCAGGTCGCGCAAGGTTACACCGAGGAAAAAATGGAAGTCGGCACCACCGGAACATCCGTGCTCGGCGTTTCTTCCGCGCAGCAGGGCGGCGTTACGCTCGACACCATGGTGCAGCGCCTGATCCAGAAAACGGTGTGGGAAATCGACAGCAAGTACAAATAAGCGCGTTGCGCGGGACTGATTGACGCCATGAGCGAAGCACCGGGCATACCCGCCAAGCTTGGCAAATACGAAGTCCTGCGCGTGCTCGGACGCGGCGCGATGGGCGTCGTCTACGAAGCATTCGATCCCAGCATCGAACGCACCGTCGCGTTGAAAACCATCCGCCGCGACCAGCTCGAAGGCGACGACGCCGCCGAGGTGATCACGCGTTTTCAGCGCGAAGCAAAGGCCGCCGGCCGGCTCAATCACCCGAATATCGTCGCAATTTACGATTTCGGCAACGACGGCGATACCACGTTCATCGCGATGGAGTTCGTGATCGGCCGCGAGCTCAAGGACCATTTTCAGAAAGACGAGCGCTTTCCGCTGGCCGAAATCGCGCGCATCATGGGCGAACTGCTCGACGCGCTCGAGTATTCGCATAATTACGGCGTCGTGCATCGCGACATCAAGCCGGCCAACATCATCATCCGGCCTAACGGCCAGGTCAAAGTCGCGGACTTCGGCATCGCGCGCATTGAGTCCTCGCAGTACACGCAGGCCGGCTCCGTGCTCGGCACGCCGGCGTACATGTCGCCCGAGCAGTTCATGGGGCAGACCGTCGACCGCCGTTCCGACATTTTCTCAGCCGGCGTGGTGCTCTATGAATTCCTGACCGGCGAACGGCCGTTCTCGGGCGCGGCGACCACGATCATGCATAAGGTGCTGACGGTAACTCCACCGCCACCATCGAAACTCAACGTGCAAGTGCCTAAACCGTTCGACGCGGTGATCGCGAAGGCAATGGCCAAGCGCCCGGAAGATCGCTTCAAGACGGCTCGCGAATTTGCCGACGCAATCCGTGCGGCGGCCGACGGCATCGCCGTGCCCGGATTGCCTGACGTCGATGTCACCGATGGCGGCACGGTCATCAACACCGCTGCCGATCAGAACGTCAATACCATCGCGGATCTGCTGGGTGGGCGTAAGTCACCGCCGGACGCGCCCGCCCGCGTCGACCCCGGTTCGGCGACCGCCGCGCCGGCGCGGCGCAAAACCCCGCTGGTAGCCATTGCGGCAACAGTGGCGGGCATCGTCGCGGTCGGCGTCGCGAGTTATTTCGTGCTGGCGCCGGGCAAAGCGCGCGAGACAGTTGCCCCGGTCGCTGCGACGCCGGCGCCTGCCGCGGCGCCCGCGGCTGCGCAGGTCACGCCGGTAGCGGCGGCATTGCCGCCAGCCGAGCCGGGCATCATGATCATCAGCGCGGTGGGGCTCGCCGATCCCAGGGACCAGAAATACCAGGCCGACAAAGCGCTGCTCACGACCGATTTGCGCGCCGACTCGAAGAGCCAGCT
>JBDSSV010000348.1:0-4249 GCA_039928535.1 Burkholderiales bacterium | reverse complement strand
ATCATCACCGATCCGGATTTTCACGGCGGCCATTATTACGAACACGGCACGCGGCCGACGCGCGGACTGCGCGTTGCGCGCATGGTGGGCCACATCACCTACCTTTCGGACGACGAAATGGCGAGCAAGTTCGGCCGCCAACTGCGCCACGGCCGGCTCAACTACACGTTCGGCGTCGAATTCGAGATCGAGTCCTATCTGAGCCACCAGGCCGACAAGTTCGCGGACTATTTCGACGCCAACACTTATCTGCGCATCACCAAGGCGCTCGATTATTTCGATCCCGCGGCGGCGCACGGTGGCAATCTGAGCGTAGCGCTGGAGCCGGCGACGGCGAGTTTCCTCGTCGTCTCGTTCACCACCGACTGGCGCTTCTCGCCCGAGCGCTCGCGCGAAATCATCAAGGCGCTCCTCGACAACCGGCGCGACGTCACCTACGCGGAGATCGACGCGCCGCACGGCCATGATGCTTTTCTGCTCGATGACGCGCGCTATCATCGGCTGATAGCGGCTTACTACGACCGCATCGCTGCGGAGCTGACGCTATGAACACGCACGCGATGCAGCGGGCGGACTTTGCCGCCATCGCCAACTGGATCAAGCCCGGCGCGCGCGTGCTCGACCTGGGCTGCGGCGACGGCACGCTGCTGCGTTTTCTCGCCGAGCAGCGCGACACCATAGGCTACGGCGTCGAAATCGACGACGACGGGTTGTACGCGTGCGCACGCAACGGCGTCAATGTGATTCAGGGCGACATGGAGCGCGGGCTGTCGGCCTTTGCCGATGACTCGTTCGACTACGTCATCCTGTCGCAGACTTTGCAGGCCGTACGCAGCAGCGAGCGTGTCGTGGACGAAATGCTGCGCGTCGGCCGCGAGGGCATCGTCACGTTCCCCAATTTCGGCTACTGGCGCAACCGTCTGCAGGTCATCGGCGGCAACATGCCGATGTCGGCGAATCTGCCGTACGCATGGTTCGACACGCCGAACATACATCTGTGCACGATCACCGATTTTGAACATTTCTGCCGCGATCACGGCGTGCGCATTCTGGAACGTATCGTCATGACGCACGGCAATGCGGTAACGCTGATGCCCAATCTGCTGGGCAGCCTCGCCGTCTACCGTTTCGAGCGCGCCTAGCATCGATGGCCGCAGCGCTTGCTACCGCCGGCGGCTGGCGACAGGCTTTGTTCAACCGGCGGGTGCTGATCTGCGTCTTCACCGGTTTTAGTTCGGGCCTGCCGCTTTACATTCTGTTGAGCCTGCTGCCGGCGTGGCTACGCTCCGAGCACGTCGATCTGCGCGCAATCGGCCTCTTCGCGCTGGTGCAATTCCCGTTTAACTGGAAATTCCTGTGGTCGCCGCTGCTCGATCGCTACGCGTTGCCCGGCTTCGGCCGCCGGCGCGGCTGGATGCTTGCGTCGCAAATTGCCCTGTTGGTTACATTGCCTGCCTTTGGCATGCTGGATCCGCAATTCGATCTCGCCACAATCGCGCTGCTCGCCGTCAGCGTTGCGTTTTTCAGCGCGACGCAGGACATCGTGCTCGATGCCTACCGGCGCGAAATCCTCGCCGATGCCGAACTCGGGCTTGGCAATTCGGTGCACGTCAATGCCTACCGCATCGCCGGCCTCGTGCCCGGTTCGCTGTCGTTGATCCTCGCCGATATGCTGCCTTGGAGCAGCGTATTTTTCATTACCGCACTTTTCATGCTACCAGGCATGCTCATGACTTTCGTGGTAAACGAGCCCGCTATTACTGGCACGCTGCCGCGTACGCTGCGCGCTGCAGTCGTTGAGCCGTTCCGCGAATTCATCTCGCGCGCCGGCGTGCGCTCGGCACTGTTCATGCTCGCCTTCATGGTGCTCTACAAGCTCGGCGACAGCATGGCGACGGCGCTGGCGACGCCGTTCTACCTCGACATGGGTTACACCAAGACTGAAATCGGCCTTATCGCCAAGCACGCAGGACTGTGGCCCAGCGTAATCGGCGCATTGATTGGCGGCATCTGGATGCTGAAGCTCGGCATCAATCGCGCGCTGTGGCTGTTTGGCGTGATGCAGGCGGTGTCGATACTTGGCTTCGCGCTTTTGACCCAGTTTCCGCAGGACCGCGTCATGCTTGCCGCGGTCATCAGTTTCGAAGCGCTCGGCGTCGGCCTCGGCACGGTTGCGTTCGTCGCCTACATCGCGCGCGCGACCCATCCGCTTTACACCGCCACGCAGTTTGCGCTGTTCACCAGCCTTGCGGCCGCGCCGCGCGTCGTCATCAATGCAGTGACCGGCGTGCTGGTCGAACAAATAGGCTGGCTCAATTTTTTCTTCGTCTGCACCGTGCTGGCGCTGCCGGGCATGCTGCTGCTGCCCAGAATAGCGCCATGGAACGGCGACCAGCCCGCGCCGCGCGCGACGACTGAACCTGAATAAGCTCGCGCGCCGGCTGCGGCTTATTTCTTTTTGCCGAACAGGCCTTCAATCGCCTGGCCTGCTTTCGCTCCCAGCCCGGTACCGACGCCCGGCATCAGCACAGTCCCGATCGCCGCACCCACGATTGTCGCGCCGGTCGGATACAGCAGGGGCGAATGGATGGTGCCGGCGACATTGAGCGGAATCTTGGCGCTGGTGCCCAGCGCCTTGACCTGCGCATTGACGCGGCCCGACAGCTCCTGTTTCGGCGAAATCGTGACGTTGCCGTCCGCGGCAAGCGAGCCGGAGGCAATATTGAGGTGCGTGAACTGATGCGCACCGCGGTCCCTGACGAGATGTCCTGATAGTTTTTCAAAACGCGTTTCGCCGCCGCTGGCACCCTGCTTTATGAGGTTTGTTGCCGCCTGCTGGATGTCGATGCCGTGCAGGACGCCGTTATGGACGTCGAACGGTGTCTCCAGATGCAATGCATGGAGCAACTTGTTCGGATCGGCGGCGGCCGCCGAGAACACCGGCTTCGCGGTGAGCCGCCCGCTCATGTTGGTGCCCGGCGATACGAGCGGCACCAGCGATTTTAATTCGACCTGGTTGACGTCAAAGCTGCCTTTGACCTGCATGCCCTTTTGCCAGGCAGCGGTGCCTTTGCCATTCACCGTGCCGCCATAAAGCTTGGCGGAGATCTCGCTGAAGTCGGCATTGTTGAGCGTGGCCACGCCCTTGATGATGAGTTCGTCAAACTCGATCGGCGGACCGAACGGCGGTTTCCATGATTTGGCGGACATATCGACCAGGTAATTCGATTTGTCGGGCTTGACCGATATCTTGAGCTTGCCGTCCTGCGTGGTGATCCGCGCTTCGACGGGTTCGCCTTTCGCATTGAGGCTCACGTTCCCGTCAAACGGGCCAAAGTTCGTCTTGTCGAGTTTGACCAACGCGTTTTCAAGGCGGATGCTTTCTATGCGCGCAAGCGGCGGCGCGGCGGCATCATCCGATTTGCTCCACACCGGGATCTTGTCAATGGCCTTCTGGGTCAGCACGAGAGAGTTCAGCTCTATCGACCTGATGACTTTGGTCGCCGAGAACAATGAGAACAGTTCAGGGGTTACCGTAACTTTGCCGAGCTTGATGTCTTCGGTCTTGCCGACCGTGATGCCATCGACCGTAATATGCGGTGTCGGCAATGCCGAAAATTTGATGCTTTTTATCGTCACCGGCTCCTTCAGCTTGGCCGATGCTTCTTTCTCAATGCGCGGAATGTAATTATCGAGCGTAATGAAGAAGGGAATTGCGGCAGCGATGACCAGCAACACCACCAGCGCGATCAAACTGCGTTTTAGCCATTTCATACCGGAGTCCAGAAGTGTGCGGGACAGACAGCATGAACCCAACGTATTTGACGCGCAACCCGCGGCGTATGCAGGCGCTGCGACTACGCTGGCAGCGGGTAGGCCCCGGCGCGGGATTCGGCCGTCATATTACAGCAGCGCGCCGCGCGCGCTGATCGGCCACAGCGCCTCGACGCGTCCATTCCGCATGCACACGAAGCTGTCGTAGAGATTCACCGTCGGATCGCAGTGTCCGGGTATGAGCTTCAGTTTGGCGCCGACCTCGAAGCGAGTGGCCCCTGAAATTTGCAGGACGCCGTGCTCATCCGACGCCTTCACGAATTCGACGTCCGCGTAGTCCGCGACGCGTGGCATGCCCGAATCCATGCTCGAGGCCTTGAGACCGGCATCGACGACTACGCGCTGCGCCGACGGCGCGCTCATCACGGTCGTCCACACGAACAAGCTGTGCTCGAACTGCGGGATGCCGCTCTCG
>JBDSSV010000347.1:0-9965 GCA_039928535.1 Burkholderiales bacterium | reverse complement strand
TCAACGATCTGTGCGAATACAGGCACAAGACCCGCGACCAAGCGGCCTGAAAATCACGGCGCTGCCGGCACCAGCGCCAAAAAAAAGCCGGATGGCGGCTGCCACCCGGCGATGTTGAGCACGGCGCGAATTAATACTTTGTCGAGAGCGCCTGCTGGCTCGCAAAGTACGCGGCGAGATCCGCCATGTCGTCTTTCTTGAGATTGGCCACCATGCCGGACATGACCGGATTTTTGCGCGCACCCGACTTGTAGTCGGCAAGAGCGCGCAGCAGGTAGTCATAGTACTGTCCCGCGAGCTTGGGATTGTCGGCGATCGGCGCGGCGCCGCCTTCACCATGGCATGCCGCGCACACTTTGGATTTTTCCTTGCCGGCGGCCGGGTCGGCCGCATTGACCGCAGCGCTGAGCGCAAGACCGGCGGCAATGATCAGAATTTTTTTCATGGTCGTCGTCATTATTTGCCTGCCATCTTCGCATCCGCTGCGGAATAGTAAGCGGCAAGATCCGCCATGTCCTGATCGTTCAGCCCGGCGGCGATCGCGCGCATGGTCGGGTGACTGCGTTCACCGGCCTTATAACCCTGCAGCGCCTTGACGATATAGGCGGGACTCTGGCCACCGAGCTTCGGCACGCGATAGACCGATGGAAACGCCGTCTTGTAATCGGGAATACCGTGACAACCCTCGCACAATGCCGTTTTCTGCCGGCCGGCCGCGGCATCGCCGGCGGCCAGCGCCGGCACAGTTGCCGCCAGCATGAGCGCGGCCGCCCCGGCCAAGATCGCGTTATGGTTTTTCATGCGTTCATTCTTTCCCTGATTCGAAATTCACGCAAATTATACCGGAAAATCTTCGCATCGCGCCGCCGCCCGACCATCCCATCACGGCGCAATGGCTCAGTGCCCCGCCGTCAACAAGCCGGATGCGGCGAGCGCCAGCACGCCGATCTCCAGCACGGTGATCGTCAGGTAAATCCAGTCGCGACGCGCGGCGTATAACGGCAACAGCGCGATGAAGCACAGCATCGAAATGCCCGCCAGCACGGTAATACCAATCAGCGGCAGAATGTCGCCGCTACCCAGCATCGCGAGCCAACCCCAACCCTGCGGCATGCCGGTCGCGCGCAGATAATCGGGCGCCGCGAGCGACCACAAGGCCGGCAATTGCGCCAGCGGCACGTGCGCGGGCACGACGCCGGACACATAGCCAAGGAAGCCGGCTACGAGCACGCACAGGCCCAATTTCATCCCGGCCTCGAGCACGCGCGCGTAGCGCAATTGCTCGGGCGATGCGTAAGCGCGCCGTTTTTCGCCTTCGTCTTTCACATCCATAGCCCCAGTCCTTTCGCGAGCGCGCGCAGGCCCGCCGCCAGCAATACCGCAATCACCAGTTTGCGTATCGTCGAAGCGCGGATGATCGTGAGCAGCCGCGCGCCGATGAATGCCCCGAGCATCATGCCGATCACCGATGGTGCGGCGACGATAGCCAGCACCGCGCCCTTGTTCATATAGACCCAGACGGCGGAGGAATCGACGATCGACAAAATAAACCCGCTGCTGCCTGCGGACAAGCGCAGCGGCACACCCATGACGAGATTGAGCGCCGGCACGTTGGCCCAGCCGGCGCCGAGTCCGAACAGACCCGCCAGCATGCCGATGCCGAGGAACAAGACGAGGCCGAGCGGCGTGCGATGCACCTGCCACGTGATTTCCCGCCGGTGCACTGCATCGTAAAATACGCCGTGGATGCGCAACGCCGCCGCCAGAGAGTCGGGGCGCGCGACCTGCGGAAATTCGGACTTGCTCGCGGCGCACATCAACGCGACGATGCCCAATATCGTCGCGCCAAGCGCGGTCTGCACGACAGGCGCCGGCAAGGCGAGTCCGATCAGCGCACCGGCTATCGAGCTCGCCGAGGCGAGCAGCGCCAGCGGCAACGCCAGGCGCAGATCCGCGAGCCCGGCGCGCAACAGTCCGGGACCGGCGGCGACCGCGCTGGCAAGCGCCACCAGCAGGCCCGCGCCGCGCACGAAATCCAGGTGAAACGGAAAGAATCCGCTGATGATGGGCACGAACAGGACGCCGCCACCGACACCTGCCGGCACCGCAATCATGCCGAGGACAAAGCAGATCACGAACAGCGACAACGGCCATACCCACCATTGCATCGCCGCCGCGGGTTCTCCCGCAGCCCATGCGGGATCAGCGCACCACGCCGATGACAGAACCATGGCCGTACCGGCCACGAGGCGCAACACACGCATGAAATTATTTTTTCTCATCTTGATATGAAGGCGCGCGTTTCCCGTGCGGCAACGCCGTTATTGTAACGTCTGCGCCGTGTACCGCGCATTCCGGCATGCGCGCCACCGGCCCACGATTTGGCCGGCACTGCCGCGGTTGCGCCCCGCGGCCATTTCAAATAGTCTGGCGCCACCATGGGCAAACGCCTCACCAGGATATACACGCGCACCGGCGATGACGGCACCACCGGCTTGGCCGACGGCTCGCGCGTGGCCAAGGATGCGCCGCGCATCGAGGCGATTGGCGCGGTCGATGAACTCAACAGCGTCACCGGCCTGCTGTTATGCGAGGATTTGCCGGGCTCGATACGCGAGTGCCTGGGCGGCGTGCAGCACGATCTATTCGATCTCGGCGGTGAATTGAGCGTGCCAGGCCACGCCATCATGAGCGAAGCGCACAGCAAGCGGCTCGAAGCAGCACTCGATGCATGCAACGCCAGTTTGCCGGCGCTCAAGGATTTCATACTGCCCGGTGGTTCGCGCGCAGCGAGCGTCGCGCATGTCGCACGCACGGTATGCCGGCGCGCGGAACGCGCCGTGGTCGCGCTCGCCAGGACCGACACAGTGGCGCCGGCGTTGCTGCAATATCTGAATCGCCTGTCGGACCTGCTGTTCGTGTGCGCACGTACGCTTAACCGGCATGCGGGCGGCGACGATATTTACTGGCAGCAGGGTAAAAACCGCGGCTGAACGCAGCAGCGGCAACCCTTATCTGGTGCCGACCGTCCGCGCGGAACGCACCGCCTCGAGATGCTCGCAGACCGCTTCCGCACCTTGCAGGATGCGCGGCGTCTGGCGTTGTATGGTGTCCGGGGCAACGTACATCGCCCGCAGATGGCCCAGCCCCGCATAACGCGCATCGCGCAACCACGGCGCGGCAAATTCGCGCGGCGTAGTCGCTGAACTGCCGCCGAGCACCACGTCAGGCTGCGCGGCAATGACGCTTTCGAGCGACACGAGCGGCGTTAAAATCGGCGCGGCCGAGAATACATTGCTGCCGCCGCACAGCGTGATGACGTCGCTGATCATGTGCCGGCCGTTGACCGTCATCAAAGGCTGATGCCATATCTCGTAGAACACGCGCACGCGGCCGCGCGCGCGGTAGTGCGCAGCCAGCCGCGCAATACCGCGCTCGAACTGTCCAGCGGACTGCTCCGCCGCATCAGTGCTGCCGCCCAGCTTTCCCAGGATGCGCAACAGCCGCGGGATGTCCGTGAGCCTCGCCGGTTCTGCGACAAAAACCGCAAAACCGAGCTGCTCCAGCCTGGCGAAGTCCGCGGCGTGGTTGCCGCTCTTCCACGCCAGCACCAAATCCGGCTTGAGGCTCAGCACGCGCTCGAGATCGATCCGCGACGCATCACCGATCTGCGTTATCGCACCGGCGGCGGCGGGATAATCGGAGAATCGCGCAGCGCCGACGAGTTTATCGCCCGCACCGGCGGCGAACACGAGCTCGGTAATCGAGGGGGCAAGCGCAACGATGCGCAGCGCCGGTGACGGCAGCGTTACGCGCGCGCCACGATCGTCGATGGCGCTGATGCCGGCAGCCTGCGCGACCGCACAAATTCCGCATGCCAGCAGCAGCCAGCCCGACGCGCGGATCGCCGGCGCGCCGGCAGGCTTGGCTATCACCATGGACCTCCCAGCGCCACGCAACGTGCGGCTAGTGATTGCCCATATACTGCAGCAGGGTTGCGCTGGTATGCCGCAGCCTTTGCGACAGCATGGTAACCAGCTTGATCAGGATCTTGGCGCCAAGGCTGGGTTTCTCGAGGATGATTTTGACCATGTCCTCGCGCGCCAGCACGCCGAACGTGGTTTCTTTCAGCGCAATGCAAGTCGCAAACCGCGGCTCGCCGTCGATCATCGACATTTCGCCGAGGGTCGTGCCCTGCGTCACGGAAGTCATGAGCTGTTTTTCGCCCATCAGGTTGCGCTTGTAGATATCGACTTCGCCGCGTATCACGAGCAACATGTAATCGCCGATGTCGCCTTCGCGGATGATGGTCTGCTCGGGCTGCGCATGATAGATGCGCATGTAGCCCGCCAGCATATTCACGTCATCGCGGTTGAATTCGGCGAAAAACTGCGAGCGGCCGACGAGGCTGAAGATCTGGTCCGCGAATGCGGTGCCGGCGCCGAGATCTTCGAGCGTCGCGAGCAACTTGCGGTCAGCTCCGGTATCCGCGTCGTCTGCCATGAGCGATCAGTTCAGTTGCCGCCGGTTAGTGGTCGGCCTCGAGCTTTTTGACGCGCCGTCTGCGCACGCCGTCAGCCAGCGTTTCCAGCAGCTTGCGGCTGTCTTCCCAGCTGATGCAGCCGTCCGTGATGCTCTGCCCGTATACCAGCGGCTTGCCGGGGACCAAGTCCTGGCGGCCGGATTTCAGATGACTTTCGACCATGATGCCGAAAATGCGGTCTTCGCCGCCGCCGATCTGACGCGCCACGTCGTCGCCCACATCCATCTGCTTCTGCGGATTCTTGCTCGAATTCGCATGGCTGAAATCGACCATCAATCGTTGCGCGAGCCCCGCATCCGCCAGGCCTTTGGCCGCGGCGTCGACGCTTGCCGCATCGTAGTTCGGCGCCTTGCCGCCGCGCAGTATGATGTGGCAGTCCTCATTGCCAGTCGTCGAGACGATCGCCGAATGGCCGGCCTTCGTCACCGACAGGAAATGGTGCGGCGCCTGCGCCGCGCGGATGGCGTCGACCGCGATCTTGATATTGCCGTCGGTGCCGTTCTTGAAACCGACCGGGCATGACAGTCCCGACGCGAGTTCGCGGTGGATCTGGCTTTCGGTCGTGCGCGCGCCGATCGCGCCCCATGACACGAGGTCGGCGATATATTGCGGCGTGATCATGTCGAGAAATTCGCAGCCCGCCGGCATGCCCATATCGTTGAGTTCCAGCAGCAGTTCGCGCGCGATGCGGATGCCGTCGTTGATGCTGAAACTGCCGTCGAGCTTTGGATCGTTGATCAGGCCCTTCCAGCCCACCGTAGTACGCGGCTTCTCGAAATAAACGCGCATCACGATCAGGAGATCATCGGCGAGCTTCGCCTTGACCTCTTTTAACTTGCCCGCAAAATCCTTGGCCGCCTTCACGTCATGGATCGAGCACGGCCCCATGATGACCAGCAGGCGGTCGTCCGCCCCGTGTAAAATGCGATGTATGCTCTGGCGCGCGTCGAAAGTCGCCTGCGTCGCCTTATCGGACAACGGGAATTCGCGCAACACGTGCATGGGCGGCGCGAGTTCCTTGATTTCCGTAATCCGCAAATCGTCGGTTTTATGCATGGCGCCCGCTTGAGTGTTAGAAAAAGCCGAAACAGTATAACTCAAGACCGCGGCACGAACGGCCCCGGCGGCAGGCGCGACGCAGCGCACGCGCGTAGTGACAGCTCCGGCGCAACGATGGTGTAATCTCGACTGCCCCGCCGTGCGCTCGCGGCCTCTTTTCCGGGAAGGAACGTAGTTGGTGCCCTTTCGAATCGCAGACTTCTCCGCGCGGTCGCATGTCTAGCCGCAGCCGCTGTTCGGCGCTCGTCGCCCTCGTGGCCGCCTTGGCCGGGTGCGCACCGGACGCCGTCAAGCCGGACACGATTGCCGCCGCCCCCGATCCCGGCCGCGCGGTAATCATCGGCTGGGGCAATTCGCCGCTGGAAGATGCGCGCGCTGCGCTGTTGCCGCAGCAGGGCACGCGGGTCACGCGGCTTTTCGTCGCCTCCACCAACGGGCGCAAAACGTCGTTCGGCGAAAATGTCGTGCGCGTGGCACCCGGCGACACCGAATTGATCATTGCCTGCGGAATTTATGTGGGCTATCGCTTCTTTTCCTACGATGGCGCGCTGCGCGCCACCCTCGATGCGAATCGCGTCTACCGGCTGCGCGCAAACCCCGCAGGACGGCGGTGCGAGCCTGCGCTCGACGATGTCACGGGCAAAAGCGGCTAGCCGCCGCATGCCACGCCAGTAGTCAAACGCCTGTCGGGCATCGTCGTTCGCTCTGTGAAGCCGCCACCGCAAAGCGCGTTGATTTTTACCTGTAAATGACCCAATGCTGCTGTCATTCCTCAGAAGCTGGCGCCGTTTGAGCCACGCTAACTCCACCTCGCCGCGCAGGCTGCACGTCGGCGGGCAGGTTGCGCATCCGGACTGGAAAATACTCGACGTGCGTCCCGGCGCGCATGTCGATTTCATCGGCGATTGCGTCGATCTCTCCGCGTTTGCGACCGAGAGCATTGTTGAAATTTATGCCTCCCACGTGCTGGAACACCTGGCATACCTCGAGGAACTGCCGACCGCGCTGCGCGAAATCTACCGCGTGCTGGTTCCCGGCGGCATTTTGCGGGCCAGCGTTCCGGATCTCAATGTGCTGTGCGAATTATTAACATCCGCGGAACTGCAATTCGATGAACGCTTCCACGTCATGCGCATGATGTTTGGCGGCCAGTCCAACAGCGCGGATTTCCACAAAGTCGGACTGGACGAGGCTTTCTTGCGCGACTACCTGCGCGCCGCGGGATTCGTCGACGTCACCCGCTGCGAAAAATTCGGATTATTTGACGATTGCAGCGCCCTCGTGTTCAAGGGACGGCTTATCAGCCTTAACCTCACTTCGCGTAAACCCGCGCAGGATTGACTACGCGGCCTCTCACGTCAGCCCGCTGGACGGCGAGCACACCAGACTTGCCACGCCTGCCGGTAATGCGTTTCGAGCTTGCGCGTAAACGCTTGATGGTCCAACAGGGGTGAGGCCGCCAGGCGTGCCCGCAATTCCGAGCGCAGTTGGCGACGGCGCGCCGCATCATGCGCCAGCCCGATCGCAATATGCACGTAATCTGCGGCGTTGTGCGCAATCAGCGTGTCGAGCCCGACACTCTGCAGGATAGACGCGCCAACGCGCGACATATGGACTTCTCCTGCCAGCGTTATGACGGGCACGCCCATCCACAGAGCTTCGCAAGTCGTGGTCGTCCCGTTGTAGGGAAAAGTATCAAGTGCGATATCGATCCCGCCGTAGAGGTCGAGGTGCTCCCGCCGTTCGTCGATCCAGCCGCGCACTTCGACCCGCGCGGGGTCAACGCCGGCACGCTCGAAACTGTCGAGCACGCGGTCGACGGTGTCCGGAAATTTCAGCGCGTTCGACTTCAGCGCGAGCCGCGCTTCCGGCACGCCTGCCAGGATTCGGCTCCAGAGCAGGATGGTATCGCCGTTAAGTTTGGCAATATTGTTGAACGACGAAAATACCAAGACCGCCACCGACTCGCGAGACTTAACCGGCGGCGCATCGGAGGGCGGCTCGTAGCACAGGAAACTGTCGTCCATGCACAGCAGAGTTTCGGTATGGCGGGCCGCGAAGTCCTGTTCCGCATCCGCCTTACGATCGGTAATCCGGTAGTCGATTGCGGCGAGCCCGGTGGTGTCGGGATAGCCTAGCCACGTCATTTGCACGGGCGCGGGCCGGCGCAGGAAGACGCCAAGCCGGTTGCCTTTGGAATGTCCCGCCAGATCAACAAGGATGTCAATCCGGTCGTCGCGAACCATGCGGTCGAGCGCTTGGTCGTCCGCGTCCGCCACATGCCGCCAACCGTCCGCCAGGTCACGCATGCGGCCCGTCGCGTCATCGGACAGCGCATGCGTGTAATAGCAGAACACCTCGAAATTTCCGCGGTCGTGACAGCGCAGCACGGGTGCAATGAAATAGCCGACCGAGTGCCGCGAAAAATTGGGCGAAACATAACCGATGCGCAGGCGCCGCTGCGGATCCGCGTCGTGCGTGCAAGGGGATGGCGGCCACGCCTCCTGCATCTGCGCGCCGTAGCGCCGGTGCAATGCCGCCGAGCGGCGGGCGTTGAACGGCGACGCATAATGGCAGTGAAACAGCAGCGCGGAAAAAATCGCGCCGGATTTTGGCGCGATTTCCAGCGCCCGCTCATAGGCGGCGACCGCATCATCGTTCAACCAGAAATCGACGAGCACGCCAGCCGCACCAAGCCAGGCATCGAGTGAACGCGGATACACCTGCGTGCACGCGCGATAAATCTCGAGGGCAGCGGCGAGTCGTCCGGATTTGGCTGCCGCATCGGCGCGCTGCAGAAACTCTTCACAAGGAACGCCCAACGGAGCGGGCGCGGCAACCGCCCCGTTCAGCCGCTTCTCGCCCGCCCGGAATAAATTTCTGACGAGCCTGGTCAGCACGGTCATGCCGGCAGTTCGATATAACGCACCGCGACGACCTCGAGTTCGTCGACTCCCGCCGGCGTGCGCAATGTGACCACATCTGCTGCGCGCGCCCTGGTCAACGCGCGCGCCACCGGCGAAATCCAGCTGATGCGGCCGCGCGCGGTATCGACTTCATCCTCGCCGACGATGCTCACGGTACGCTCGATGCGCTTGCCGTCGCGATAGGTAACGGTGGCGCCGAAAAAAATCTGCTCGACGCCGGGTCTTGCCGGGTCTATGACTTCCGCAATTTCCATGCGCTTGGTCAGGAAGCGGATGCGCCGGTCGATCTCGCGCAAGCGCCGCTTGCCGTAAATGTAGTCGGCATTTTCAGAGCGGTCGCCGTTCGAGGCCGCCCACGCTATGACCTTGACGAGTTCGGGACGGTCCTTGTCGAGCAGCGTCTGAAATTCGCCCTTGAGGCGCGCATAACCGGCCGGCGTGATGTAATTTTTTGCGCCCTGCGGCAGCGCTGGCAGGATTGCGTCGTCATCGTTGCCATGCTGCGCGCGTTCACGCTCGAGGTCGGCCAGTTTACGCATAAAAGCAGGATTGAAAACTACCGGTTAACCGTCGATGAACGAGATAGAGGCAGATGAAAAATCAAAAACTAAAATCCGTAAATCACGCCCGCATCATCAAGGGCCTTTTTGCCTCTCTGTTGTTCTCGCCGTGATTATCGAACGGGTTGATCTTATCGGCGTTAATCGGCGGTTTCAACACGTTTTATGCAGTGCCACCGACCGTCAGCGCGTCGACCTTGAGCGTGGGCTGGCCGACACCGACCGGCACGCTTTGCCCTTCCTTGCCGCAGGTGCCGACACCGCTATCGAGCGCCATGTCGTTGCCTATCATGCTGACGCGCGTTAGCACATCGGGACCATTGCCTATCAGCGTCGCGCCTTTGACCGGGTAGGTCACCTTGCCGTTTTCTATCATGTAGGCCTCGGATGCCGAAAAAACGAATTTGCCGCTCGTGATGTCGACCTGTCCGCCGCCGAAGTTTACGGCGTAAAGTCCGTGCTTGACCGACTGGATGATCTCCTGCGGGTCGCGGTCGCCATTGAGCATGTAAGTATTGGTCATGCGCGGCATCGGGATATGCGCGAATGATTCGCGCCGGCCGTTGCCGGTCGCCGCGACCCCCATCAGCCGCGCGTTGAGGCTGTCCTGCATATAGCCCTTGAGCACGCCGTCCTCGATCAACACGTTGCGCTGCGTCGGGTTGCCCTCGTCGTCGATATTGAGCGAGCCGCGGCGCTGCGCGATCGTGCCGTCGTCGACTACCGTCACGCCGGGGGCGGCGACGCGCTCGCCGATACGGCCGCTGAACGCCGAACTGCCCTTGCGGTTGAAATCGCCTTCGAGGCCATGGCCGATCGCCTCGTGCAGCAGGATACCGGGCCAGCCGGGCCCGAGCACGACTGTCATCGTGCCTG
>JBDSSV010000346.1:0-8638 GCA_039928535.1 Burkholderiales bacterium | reverse complement strand
TGTCCAGCTCGTGGACGATTTCCTGCGGGGTCATTTGCGACATAAATCAACCTTCAGCATTCAGCTATCAGCATGCAGTGACGGCGCCCTTGACTGACTATTGAGAGCTGACCGCTGACCGCTGACCGCTATTCCAGCACTTCAATGACGTGCTGCTGGTTGGTGTAGATGCACATTTCGCCGGCTATCGTCAGCGCCTTCTTGACGATTTCCTCCGGCGCCATGGCGGTATTTTCGAGCAAGGCACGCGCTGCCGCCTGCGCGTACGGACCGCCGCTGCCGATCGCGACCAGACCTTGCTCCGGTTCGAGCACGTCGCCGTTGCCTGAGATAATGAGCGAGCTCTGGGTATCGCACACGACCAGCATCGCTTCGAGCCGGCGCAGCATGCGGTCGGTGCGCCAATCCTTGGCCAGCTCGACCGCCGAGCGCAACAGGTTGCCCTGGTGCTTCTCGAGCTTGGCCTCGAAGCGCTCGAACAAGGTAAACGCGTCGGCCGTGCCGCCGGCAAAACCCGCCAATATCTTGTCTTCATACAGGCGCCTTACTTTGCGCGCGGTCGATTTCAGGACGACGTTGCCGAAGGTCACCTGACCGTCGCCACCGAGCGCCACGCGCGCGCCGCGCCGCGCTGAAACTATCGTCGTGCCGTGAAATTGTTCCATGGGAATGTCAGAGGATTAAGGCGTTGGGAGGATGGGCCGCAATCAAAGCATATGGAGGCGCGGTGGAGGAATTCAACTACACCACGTGGTCGGGAGCCAGCGCGCACGGATTCGCGGAAGTTCCTGTCTCGACCTGCATCGTGACGTGGCCAATGTGGTACTGGTGCTCGATCTCGTGCACGACACGCGCGATGAAATCGTCGCCCGGATGCCCCGCGGGCATCACGAGGTGCACCGTCAACGCGGTTTCGGTCGTGCTCATCGCCCAGATATGCAGGTCATGCACTTCGGCCACGCCGCCGAGCCCGCACAAATAGCGCCGCACTTCAAGCGGGTCGACATTTTCCGGCGCGGCGTGCAGGGCGAGCTTCACCGAATCGCGCAAGAGTCCCCACGTGCCGACAAAAATCACGGCCACGATCAGGAGACTCATCGCAGGATCCAGCCACAGCCAGCCTGTCAGCAGAATGCCCGCCCCGGCGACGGCGACACCGAGGGACACGCCGGCGTCCGCCGCCATATGCAGATACGCGCCGCGCACATTGAGGTCATGCTTGCGGTCGGCCATGAACAGCCACGCCGTGCCGCCGTTGACGAATATGCCGGCCACCGCCACCCATATCATCAGCGTTTCGTTCAGGACATGCGGGTCCTGAAACCGCCGCACGGCCTCCCAGGCGATGCCACCGGTCACGACGAGCAGCAGCATTGCGTTGGCGAGCGCGGCGAGTATGGTCGAGCCACGCAATCCGTACGTGAAGCGCGCCGACGGCGGGCGCAGTGCAAGGGCGGAAGCGCCCCACGCCAGCACGAGCCCGACAACATCGCTGAAGTTGTGCGCGGCATCTGCCACCAGCGCCAGCGAATTTGCCATCAACCCGCAGACGACCTCGACGGCCACGAACGCGACGTTTAACGCGATACCGACGGCGAAGGCGCGGCCCAGCCGCGCATTGCGCGCGTGGTGGACGTGCGCGTGATGGTGACCGTGGGCGTGGGTATGAGTGTGCATGTAAGGGCGTGGCGCGGCGAAAACCGTTCAACTCATGTTGAAGCGCAGCGTCATTCTACCCGCGCGCGCTGGCGCACGCTCAACGCGGGCCCGCCATGGCGCGCGGGCCGCAGGCGAACACCAGCACCGCCAGCGCCGACATCACCCATACGATCGCCGGCCCCGAGGGCCAGTCCGTCATGGCCGAGGTGACGAGTCCCAGCGCGTACCCGGTGGCGCCAAGCGCATAAGCAACGGCCAGGCGCCCGCGCGTATAGCGCCGCGTCGCCAGCGCGGGCACGATCAATGTCGTAAACACCAGGTACAGGCCGACGAGCTGCACCGACACGGTTACCACGCATGCAAACAGCAGATAAAAGGCCACCCGGCCGACGCGGCTCCCGAGCGCAAACCAGACCACCAATATTACTGCATAAACCGCGGCGACCAGCGACAGGCGCGCGGGATCCACCCACAGGATCTGGCCTACAAGCAATTCTTTCAGGTGCTCGGCGCCGTGCGGATTGCTCGCGAGCACGATCAACGCTCCGCTCGCCGCGAGAATGAAAGTGACGCCGATCAATGCCTCCTGCACTTCCGGCCAGTGCTTGTCGGTCCACGTGAGCAGCAAAGCGCCCGCGCATGCCGCCGTCAGCGCCGAGATCTGCACCGCCCAGCCCTGCGGCTCGAAACCCAGCCAATCGGCGCAAATGACGCCGAGTCCCGCGATCTGCGCGATGGCGAGGTCGATGAAGACGATCCCGCGCGCGAGCACCTGGACTCCCAGCGGCACGTGCGTAGCGGTCACCAGCATGCCGGCGATCAGCGCCGGCAGCAGGATAGTGAAATCAAAACCGCCGTTCATTTTTTTACCGCCAGCAGTTGTGCGATGCTGTCATCGAACAGTCCGAACAGATCCTTGCACTTGTCGTTGCCGCCGACCGTGAACGGCAAAATCAGCACCGGAATTTTCGCGTGGTCCGCCAGCCAGTCGCCGCCGCGCGGGTCGTTGTAGGCAGCGAGCACAATCGCTTTGGCGGGATCGCGCTGCAATTGCGCGAGCAGTCCCGACAGGTGACTGGCGGTGGGCGGCAATCCCGGCTTGGGTTCAAGCGAGCCCACTTCGCGCATGCCCAGCCACGCGATCAGGTACGACATGTTTTTGTGATAAACGACGATGGGCAGGCCTTTGAGCGGCGCCGCTTCCTTCTCCCAACGCGCGATTGCCTGCTGCCAGCGCTCGAGAAACGCCTTGGTGCGCGCACGGTACGTATCCGCCGCGCCCGCATCGATTTGCGCCATGCGTTCGCTCAGCGCGACCGCCGCCTTGGCGATGTTGCGCGGATCGAGATGCAAATGCGGATTACCGCCGGGATGGACGTCGCCCTGCGACCGGTCGACCGTTGACGGCACCTCAAGCATGGTGACGAACCGCGCCGCTTCGAAATTGCCGGGCTGGCCGGGTTGTATTTTCGCGTTGCCGGCCTGCGTCAGCACCAGCGGCAGCCAGCCGATTTCGAGCTGGGCGCCGGTGCACACGACGAGGTCGGCGCTGCGCGCGCGCGCGATCAGGCTCGGCCGCGCCTCGACGCGATGCGGGTCCTGCAGCGCATTGGTCGCGATGTAGACGTTCGCCTTGTCGCCGCCGATTTCCTTCGCCAGCGCTCCCCACTCCGGCGTGCACGCGAAAATATTCAGCGCGGCACTTGCGGGGAGTGCGCCCGTCAGTGCAATGACGGCGGCGACAATTCGCAGAATCTTATTGATCAGCGTAAGCATGCTGGCGCCTCCTAGAATTTGTGCGCGCCGTGCGCGCCCAGGCTGTAAATATATTGCACGAGCACCTGGTTGTCGGTAGCGCCCCGGCGCGACTTGTCCGCGGCGAACTGCAGGCGCAGCCGGCTGAATTCGGTTGGGCTCCAGTCGAGCATGAGCGAATTGCGTGTGGGGCTGTAATTCGCCAGCAGCGGAAAGTCCGCGGCGCGCGGACCGAGACCGCCACTAATGATGCCGTTGCTGACTGCGCCATAGTTCAGGCGGTCGTAGCGGTAACCGACGCGCCACCCTCGCACGAACTGCCACACGCCCTGCGCATACCAGCCTGACTGCGTCGCGCTTAAAGGCGCGGCGACCTGGCCGAACAACGCGCTGCCTGCGGCATCGTTGTAGTTCAGCGTGCCATTCTGCACAAAGCGAAAATACTCGCCCTGCAGTTTGAAATTTCTCTCCGTTGCATTGCCGTGGGGCGACCATTTGAGCACCGCATCGGCAACCCACAGCCGGGCGCTGCCGGTGAACGAATTGTTGACTGCGCCGCCGAGCGAGTCGACATCCTGATAGGCGCGCCCGTTGGGCGAAGTGCGCAGATGAGACACTCCCGCACGCCACGCGTAGCTGTCGCCGATATCGCCGCCGGCATGCGCGAGCAGCGCGCTGCTGCCGATGCCGTTCTTGTTGCCGTCGCTGCCCGGAAAATTGTCCCCGCTGCCCAGTTCCGCGCCGAGCTCGACCAGCAAGTCCGTCGGCGCAATCCATTTGAGTTGCAAGCCGTTCTGCCTGAACTGGCCGCCGACAAATGCCCTGTAGGCGAGCGGCGCGTCCTGAAAATCCCAGGCGTGCTGGTGCTGCTCGTTCAGGTAGCCCAGGCCGGAAAAAAACCGCCCCCCTTTGAGCGTCAGTCCCTGCGGCAGTGCGAGCGTCTGGAAATACGCTTCTTCAACGTTGATGCCGCCCTCCGGCGCAAGCGACGCGATAGCGACGCCGCGAAAATACGGATCGATGTTGGCGCTGATATTGAGTTCAGTCTCGCCAAGGCTGAAGCTGCGCCGGGGCGGTCCGACCTCGCCGCCGGATGGTATGAAGCCGTTGATGCGGTAATTATTTGGGTTCTGCGAGTCGCGCGCGTAGGTTCCCTGCAATATAAGGGACACCGCAGGGTTGAATGCATTCTCGCTGCGCGCGGCAGCCGCGTTGGCCGTCGCCGCCTCCGCGGTCGCCGCGCTCTGCCCGGCCTTGTTCGCGGCGGCCTCGGCTTTGCCGGCCTTGGCTTCCGCTTTGCCGGCCTTCGTCTCTGTATCGGCGAGGCGCTTTTCCAGCTCCTGGATTCGCCGCTCGTACTGCTGTTTCATCTGGCGGATCTCGTCGCGAATTTTCGCGAGCTCCGCGTCCTGCGCCGACGCCGGCGCGCTCAGCGCCAGCGCGACGGCCACTACGATCAAATAGTTGAACACATGAATTCTCCTCGAAACACCAAACTAAAACCGCGACCGCTTCAGCGGTCGCGACCTAACGGGTGTGTCAGAGGAGTACGGGCGGGCCGCGCGAAGCGGGAACGATTGAGGCGGCGGGAACAGCCGGCGGAAAATGATTGCCGCTGCGTTCGACAGCGTTGTTCGCGAGCTGCAGCGGGATTGCGGCGCAATCGACGGCGCCCAGCACCTGCGCGAATGAAACGTGGAAGTCACAGAGCGCGGTATGCGCGGGGTTTTGCTTTTTGTCCTGCTGCCCCGCGGTCTGCGCAGGCAGGCGGTCCTGCAGGTGCCGCACGTGATGCGTGAGCGCGCCATGCTGCGCGATCAGCAGCAGGGCCGCGAACACTATCTGCATCAAGCCGCGTTTCAGCATTGTGGCGTCATGCGTGCCTATATGAGCGGCACAAATTAACACAACCTTACACGGGTTGCAAAAACGCGCGAATGAATGGCTTGGCTGCTGCTATATACTCGCCGGAACCAACCGCTGCGCCCGCCAGCGGCGACGCGCCATGAAACGAGCCCTGATTTTTCTGATCAAGTTATACCAATGGAGCTTGAGCCCGTTTTTCGGCGGCCAGTGCCGTTTTTATCCGAGCTGCTCGGCCTATGCTGCGGAAGCGATCGACGTGCATGGTGCGTTGCGCGGCAGCTGGCTGGCGATAACGCGTTTGTTCCGCTGCCATCCATGGCATTCCGGAGGCGTCGATCCGGTGCCGCCTAAATACGGCGATGGGTGATGGGTGATGGGCGAACAGTGCTGCGAAACACACCCATCACCCATCACCGCTTTTAAGCGCGGACAACGCGGCAAATCAAGCCCTTCAAATAATCGCCTTCGGGAAAATTGAGCGCCACCGGATGGTCGGCCCCGGCGCTCATGTGCTCGACGATCTGCGCATCGACGCCGGCATCGAGCGCGGCGCCGGCGACGATTTTCTGGAACAATTCGCGCGGCACGCCACCCGAGCATGAGAACGTGAACAACAACCCGCCCGGCCGCAGCAGCTTGAACGCCAGCAGATTGATGTCTTTATACGCGCGCGAAGCCTTCTCGGCATGCGCGGCGGTCGGCGCGAATTTCGGCGGATCGAGCACGATAAGGTCGAAACTGCGCGCGTGGTCGCGCATTTTGCGCAGCAACTGAAATACGTCGCCTTCGATGCATTCGGTTGCCGCCAGCTTGTTGTGCGCGACATTGCGCTTCAGCAATTCAAGTGCCGGGCCCGAACTGTCGATGGCGGTGACTTTCGAAGCGCCCCCCGCCAGCGCGTTGACGCTGAAACCGCCGGTGTAAGCGAAGCAATCGAGGACTTCGCGCCGTTCGGCAACTTCGCGCACACGCATCCGGTTGGCGCGCTGATCCAGGTAAAAGCCGGTCTTGTGCCCATGCGGCACATCGACCTCGAACAAAGCGCCCGCCTCATATACGAGCATGGGCGCGGCCGGCGCGGCGCCGCGCAATAACCCCACACTCGGATGCAACCCTTCAAGCGCGAGCACGTCCGCGTCCGAACGTTCATAGATCGTGTGCGGCTGCACGACTTCCATCACCGCGTCAGCAATCGCGTCCCGCCAGCGCGTCGCACCAGCACTCGACAATTGCAGGACCACGGTCTCGGCGTAGCGGTCGATCACCACGCCGGGCAAGCCGTCCGACTCCGCATGCACGATTCGCACTGTATCGGTCGTTGGCAGCAGGTGCGCGCGCAGCGCCACCGCGCGTGCGATGCGTTCGCGAAAAAATGCCGCGTCTATTTCATGCTTATTCCAATCCCACACGCGAGCGATGATGTTCGATTGCGGATTGCAGGCGGCGACCGCGAGGAACTCGCCCTCGCTGCTGTGTATCTCAACGGTTTCACCGGGCTCCGGCTCACCCGTCAACTTGGCGACCGCGCCGGAAAACACCCACGGATGACGGCGTTTCAGCGACTTTTCGCGCCCGGGTTTTAATACAAGCTTATTCATTCGGCCGCCGATAAACGCAGATGAACGCAGATAAAGTCAAAAACAAATCGCCACAGAAGACATCGAGTTCACAGAAAGAATGGCTAAAGCTTTGGGGGTTGTTTTTCATCGGCGTACCCCTCAAGGGGGTATTAAAAAGAATTTATCTGCGTTCATCGGCGGCTAGGTTGCTTTTTTTCCCACTTTTCCCTGGTGTTCTTGGCGGCTAACTTTTTTTCTTCGCTCGCGGGTGCGCCGCATCGTAGACCTTTGCGAGCTGCTGAAAATCAAGATGCGTATAGACCTGCGTCGTCGAGATGCTGGCATGCCCCAGCATCTCCTGCACCGCGCGCAGATCGCCGCTCGATTGCAGCACGTGCGAGGCGAACGAGTGGCGCAGCACATGCGGATGCACATTGGGCGCAAGTCCAAGCTTCAACGCCCATTGTTTCATCCGGTACTGGATAGCGCGCGCGCTGAGGTGCGCGCCTTTGCCCGTTACGAACAGCGCGCTGGCGTCGGCGGCAACGAGGGCAGTGCGTATTTTCAGCCATTTTTTCAATGCCGCCAGCGCCTGGCTGCCGACCGGCACCACGCGCGTCTTGGCGCCTTTACCCGTCACGCGCACGGTGGCGTCGCCATAGTTGACATCGCCGGGTGCGAGACTCGTCAGTTCGGACAGTCGCAACCCGGACGAATAAAAGAGCTCGAATATGGCCTTGTCGCGCGTCGCGAGACCGTCATCGTCGGGCAGGTCCATCATGCGCGCCGCTTCGTCCGGCGACAGCGCGTGCGGCAGCGACTTCTTCGCTTTCGGCGCACGTAATCCGACGCAGGGATTGCTCGCATAGCCGTGATCGCGCGCGAGATAGCGGTAAAACCCGCGCCATGCCGACAACATGCGTGCGAGGCTGCGGCCGTCGAGTCCACGCGCATGCAACTGCGAAACGAAGCGGCGCACATGATGAATCTGCAGATTCGCCAGCGGCGTTTCGGCGGCGAGCTCGAGCAGTGCGGCGATGTCGCGCCTGTAATTCAGTATGGTGTTTTGACTCAGGCGCCGCTCATTCGCGAGATGCCCGAGAAAATCGCTGAGGAGCTTGTTCTCAGTGGAGCTTTTGGGTTTTCCCGCCTCACCCCTCACGCCTCACTCCTCTCGCGAATCACGCCAGGCGGCCGGTCACCGCCGCCGCCGTGACCTCGCCGAGGCGCTTCAGATACAGCGTGCCCATCTCCGGATAAAACCGCTGCGCGTCCTCGCTCGCCATTGCGAGCAGGCCGAACGTGTGCCCGTTTTTCAGCGCCACGTACGCAAACGAACGCAAATGCGCCGCCGCTTCGCCGAACCATTCCGCGGTATCGACCATCGCGTGCGCGCTGCAGTAAGGATTGGAGAGGCTTTCCGCAAAGTCCCGCGTGGCCGGACTGACGGCGTCGAATTCGGGCAACTCGCCGTGCGCGCCCTCCGGCCACAAGCGCAATACGGTGTGCGGCACCGCGAAATCCTCGCGCAAATTGAAATGCAGCGCGGCAACCACCGCCTCCACATCGCGCTTGGTGACCAGCGCGAGCGTCAGGCGGTGCAGCTTTTCGCCGATGGCGTCGTTCTGCTCGCCGAATTCGAGGAGTTCGCGCAGTTTGTCTTCGAGCAGTTTGCCTTTGTCACGCAAGGTCAGAATCTGGCGCTCGCTGATCGGAATCGCGCGCCCGCCATGCGGATGCGGAATCATGATCGTCGCCAGGAAATCCGCCTGCTCTTCGAAAAACTCGGGATGCTGCTT
>JBDSSV010000345.1:0-7916 GCA_039928535.1 Burkholderiales bacterium | reverse complement strand
CGGATAAGGTGATTGAATGAAGGATTACGAATTAGACCCGGATCCTGACCGCGATCCACAACCACTACTTCCTGCGCTCCTCGCCCGACCGCGCATTGAGCAACTTCTCGCTCGTTTCGCGCACGCGCGTGCTCATGCCGTGCAGGAGGCCGAACGACAGCTCCGGATAGCTCGCGATCAGGCCGTGCAGCTTCAGCTTGTCGAGATACAGTAGCTGCGAATCCTCGATCACGTGCGCGGTACCCGAGCGGGGAGAACCGTCCAACGGACCCATTTCGCCGAAGCAGCCGCCGGCCGCCACGAGGCTCACGAAATCCTCGACTTTCGGGTCCGGATTGATCGAGATGCCGATTTTGCCGGTGAGAACGATGTACATGCGGTCGCTCGGATCGTTGATCTCGAACACGCGCTCGCCTTTGAAGTAGGCCTCTTCCTGCATTTCCTCGACCACCACGCGCAGGTCATCGGTCGCGACCTCCGCAAATATCGGCGTACGCTTCAAGATGACGATGCGGTCGAAAAAATCGGCCATGCTCTCCCTGACTCTCTGTGCCCTACGCTGGCGCTGCAGGCGCGTGTTTCGCGTGTTCTGCCGCAAGTGCGTGCTTTGCGCACTCCTGCAGCCAGCAGTCTACATGATTGCTGCACCATTCGAGCGCGTCAGCCGCGTGCTTGAAACTGACCGCTCCGGGCAGCGTGTCCAGCAGAGTGTTGCGGTCGTTGGCCGCCATCAGCAACTGGCTGAGCTGGGCGCCGAGCACGCTGTTGGCGATGTTGGTAAGGGCCTCACGGGCGCGCGCGACCTGCCGCCGGTCCTTGCTCTTGAGCGCGACATAGACGATGCGAATGCTGTGGCTGTCGCCAAGATTCTCCATCGCAAGCAACGCGACCTCCAGCGTCTGCGTGAAGCGTTCGGCGAGCACGATTTTCATCAACGTCCAGCCGGCGTCGTTGCGTGCCGTCTCGGTTTCGATGATGCGTGACGCGCGCGCCATTGCCGCCGCGTCGTTGAGCTTGCGCGCCGCGAAGTCTTCGAAGGGCTGGCGCTGCACGCCCTGGCGCGACAGATAGGCCAGCACCTGCTGCTGCTGGCGCGGCGGCGCGCGTTCTTCGTTCAGCCATCCGAACAGGCGCGCAGGCAGGTTTTCGAAACTTTCCTCCAGTACGCCCAGCGTCGCATCGACTACGTTCGGATGCCGGTCCGTCAGCGCAACGAACGCCAAGCGCTCGCGATCGGCAGCCGGCAGCAAGCGGTAACATTCGACGGTCGCCACGCGTATCTGCTGGTCGGGCGATTTGCCCAGACTTTCGAGCAACGCCGTCAGCCCCTGATCGGCGGTCAACCGGCTGTTGCGCAAGGCCGCGAGGGTCGCCTTTTTCACCCCATTGTCGACGTGCTCAAGCAAACCGCACAGCAGTGGCATGAACTCCAGCGGCATAGGCAACTTCTGCCCGAGATGGAGCGCCGCGTAAATCGAAGAAGTCCGCGTATCCGCGAGCAGCGCCTGCCACCGGCCAACCGCCATCGCGTGCCGTTCTTCCATGCCGTAAGTGGCGACGCCGAGCACACCGCACGCAACCAGCCGCGGGTTCTCGGAAGCGAAACATTCTTCCACGTGCGACTGCATGCGCGGGTCTTTGGCTTCAAAGCGGGTGGCCAGCACGGTGGCGCGCTCATGCGCATCGCCCAGCGCGCGCGACGACTCGAGCCGGTGCAGCAGTTCTTCCGGCAGTGTCGGGCCAATGAGGCGCACGAGCTGATCGCAGACGGGCGCGCTGGCGTGCTGCATGCGTTCGAAAATAATTTCTGGCGCTTTATCGGGAAACGCGTTCGACAGCATGCGGGCATAAGTCAGGCAAATCTGCTCGTCCTGATGCTTGACGCCGTCGACGAGCCGCGCGAAAAGCTCAGAATCGCCGGCCGCGCCCATGGTGCCCAGGCCTTCGCTCGGCAGGAACAGGCGCTCCTTTAGCGTCGACAGCAAAGCCTCGACATAGGCGCGGTTGGTCTTGATGCTGAAAATCAGATATAGCGTACAGGCGATGACACCAGCGATCAGATAGGAATACGGCGCGTACCATGTTTTCAACGTCTGCAGCACGAGGCCGACGAAAATATAGCCGCACGGCAGAACGAGCATGAGCGACAAGGCGCGCGCCCTGCCCTGCATGTAATCCGGCAGCGCGTCGAAGAGCAGCGAGCGCGACGGATTGCGCATCGCTGGCAGCAGCACGCGGCGATTCAGCGTGCTCGTGAGTGCCGCGGGCACGCTGAAGAACCCGATCATGCCGGCGAAGCACATCAGCGTGGTGGAGGGAAAAACGAGGTTGATCGCGCGCACGCCGAACAGATTGATGACTTTGCTCGAGAAGAAAATCTGCACCAGCACGGTCACCGCGCTCGACACTATGGTCAGCACGCCGAACAGGACGCTCAGTTCAGCTTCGCTTTTGAAGTTGGCGTTGAAGACCGCGAACGCCGCAAAACCGAGACAGTTCAGCGCGACCACCATGAAGAACACGGCAAGCGACGAATACATTAGCAGTTTCGAACGGCGCGCGAATTTGAGTCCCTGCGTGACCTGCTCAATGGTGCGCCTCAGTCCGCCGCCGCGACGGCCCGGCGCAAAAAACGGCGATACGCCAACGGTGTAATGGCGCGTGATGACGATGATTACCGCGGTAGCCGCGAGCCCGCTCCATACCAGCACCAGGCCCTGCACGCCGATCAGCGTCGACATCGTGAGGATTATGCCGCCCGCGACCTCGCCCAGTTGCAGGCCCGCCATCGTCATCGGCAGCAGACGCTTGCTCTGCTCGTTGTCGAAATTGGCGCTGAAATAGAGCGAAGCATGCATGATCAGCAGCTCCGAGCTGATCTCGAACAGCAGGTAGTAAAGCGGATAAGCGACGCTGTCGACATGCGTCAGCATCAAGTACCAGTTGCCGACGAGCATCACCGCCAGCGCGCTCAGCAGGATGTAAAACGTGCGCTCCGGCGCCAGCCTGTCCGCATAAGCGGCGTAGATCGTGCTGACAAAACACATCAGCACGCCGAGCCCGAGATACATGAAAGGCAGGTACTGGATGCCGAAGCGTTTGAGGAACAACGCGTCGGCGGTGCCGCGGCCGATGGCAAGCCCCGCGCTGATGACGAGGAAAAGACAGAAGAAATAGGCCAGCCGCGGCCATTCGGTCTTTTTTACCATCAGCAGCTTAGCCATGATGAAAGGAAATGCTGGTGTCTTCTTTTAATGGGACAACCGAGGAGCCGTGATTATCCACACTCGCATGGTGGATTACAACCGGCGACGGGACAAAAAATGACGTCGAAACAAGGATTAAATAAGATGTCAGCGGCATGCTCGCGATGTTCGTGGCGGGCGGAATTTTCCGCCGTAGTGATAGTGCCGTGCGTGTTCACAGCGGGCGTCGCCGAACCCGTCTGGAACCCGCAAAGAACGTCGAAATCGTCGTCGGCGTGAGCCCGGGCGGCGGCGTCGACTGCACCGCGCGCACGCTGCAGAAAGTTCTACAGTCCGGCGCATGATCGACGTCAATTCGGCGGTGGACAGATCGCTAGGCGTAATGCGGGAGGAGAGAGGAGCAAAAGCGCTTGGTTCACTTCTCTTCTCGCATCTCTCCGCCTTCCTCACCCCTGTAGTATCATTTCGCCTCTCCCAATTCCGCCGCAGGATCAAACGCAAATGAAACCTTTCGACTGGCAGTTTCCGTACCCTTCGCAACGCATGCCGATACTCGCACGCAATTGCGTGGCGACGTCACAGCCGCTGGCCGCACAAGCCGGCTTGCGCATGCTGATAAAGGGCGGCAGCGCAGTCGATGCAGTGCTCGCGACCGCAATTTCGCTCACGGTGCTCGAACCGACCAGCAACGGCATCGGTTCCGACGCCTTCGCGATTTTGTGGGATGGCAAAAAGCTGCAGGGACTTAACGCATCCGGCCGCTCACCCGCCGCCTGGACGCCGGACCGCTTCAAAGGTCTGGATGCAATGCCGCAGCGCGGCTGGGATTCGATCACGGTGCCCGGAGCCGTCGCGGCATGGGCGGAGCTCTCGAAGAAATACGGCAAGCTGCCGTTCGCCGACTTGTTCGAGCCGGCGATCGAATATGCGTCGCGCGGCTACATGGTATCGCCGACGATAGCGCGACTCTGGGCGAAGCAGTTGCCTGAACTCAAAGACCAGCCGGGCTACGCCGCAGCTTTCATGCCGAACGGACGCGCGCCGCTGCCGGGCGAGCTGTTCAAGTTCGCCGACCAGGCGCGCACCTTGCAACGCATCGCGGAAACCAAGGGCGAAGCGTTTTATAAAGGCGACCTCGCGGAAAAAATCGTTGCCCATGCCAAAAAACATGGCGGCGCGATGACGATGGCCGATCTCGCCGCGCACCAGGTCGACTGGGTCGAGCCGGTCGGCCAGAATTACCGCGGCTACACGCTGCACGAGATCCCGCCCAACGGCCAGGGCATAGGCGCGCTGATTTCGCTCGGCATACTCGAGAACTTCGACATGACCGCGCTGCCCGTCGATTCCGCCGACAGCGTGCACGTGCAGCTAGAAGCGATGAAGCTCGCGTTCGCCGACATTTACGAATACGTGTCAGATCCGGCGACGATGCGCGTCACGCCGGCGCAAATGCTCGACCGCGCTTACCTCGCGAGCCGCGCGAAGATGATCGACATGAAAAAAGCGCAAGACCCGAAGTTCGGCACACCGCCGACCGGCGGTACGGTGTACCTGACTGCAGCGGATGCATCCGGCATGATGGTGTCGTACATTCAGTCCAACTACGCGGGCTTCGGCTCCGGCGTCGTCGTCGACGGCACCGGCATCAGCCTGCAGAACCGCGGCTACGGTTTCGTGACCAAAAAAGGCCATGCCAATGAAGTCGGTCCGCAGAAGCGCCCGTTCCAGACCATCATCCCGGCGTTCGTCACGAAAGACGGCAAGCCCGTGATGAGCTACGGCGTCATGGGCGGCTCGATGCAGGCGCAAGGCCATTCGCAAATCATGGTGCGCCTCGCCGACCACGGCCAGAACCCGCAAGCCGCGGCCGATGCGCCGCGTTGGCGCATCGACACAGGTCTGTCGCTTGGCATCGAGCAAGGCGTCAATCCCGACGTCGTCGCCGAACTCCAACGCCGCGGCCACGACATCACGCAGGCCGACCGCTGGAGCACCGATTTCGGCCGCGCGCAATTGATCTACAAAATGGAAGACGGCTACTTAGCTGCGTCAGAACGACGAACAGATGGCCAAGCAGTAGGGTTTTAATCTGCATACTGTCTGCTCAAAACTGCAAACTGAACACCAAAACTCATGTCCGAACACAAAGCAAACATCATCTGGGCGCGCAACGGAGCCGATTTCGGTTATAAGAATTATCCGCGCGATCACGCGTGGCGCTTTCCGAACGGCATCGAAGTGCCGGGCTCCGCGGCGCCCGCCTACCTCGGCAATCCGCAGCGCGTCGACCCCGAAGCGGCGTTCGTCGCGGCACTGTCGAGCTGCCACATGCTGACGTTTCTCGCGCTGGCGTCGAACAAAGGATTCATCGTCGACAGCTACGAAGACGCCGCCGTGGGCCATCTGGAAAAAAACGCGAACGGCAAGCTGGCAATTACGCGCGTGGAACTGCATCCGAAAATCGTCTACAGCGGCGCCAAGCAGCCCGCCGCGGCCGATCTCGAATGGCTACACGACAAGGCGCACAAGGAATGCTTCATTGCCAACTCGGTGACCACTGAAGTCAAAGTTATCTCGACGTAAGTATCTGCAAGTTCATTTGTAGCAGTTGAGACTTGATCGACTGGTAGTGTCCGGACTCGACGTTCCCAAAGTCGGCACGCAATGGTGTGCCAGCATTCAATGGCCATGGATGCGGCCGTCCGCTTTTGGGAAGCGCAACTTACCGGAGTCGACCCGCCGCGATCAGGCGGTTTTCTCTAAAGCAGACGTTCGCCGCTTCACTCGATGACTTTATCAACCCGCAGCATGACCGCGTCAGGAATCTTGATGCCGAGCAACCTGGCGGTTTTTAGATTGATGACGGTCTCGAATTTGGTCGGCTGCTCAACGGGGAGATCGCTGGGCTTCGCTCCTTTGAAAATCTTGTCGACGATGGTGGCGAATTTTAAATAAAGGTCGGGATAACTCACTGAGTAAGTCAACAATCCCCCAGCCTCTACGAACTCGCGGCTGGGATATGCGGCAGGCAGCTTATTGCGGTTAACCAAGTCGATAATTGATTGTTGATACATTTGAGTGAGTCCATCTGCGCCGATGAGAATTGCGCCAACATGCTTGCTTGCCCCGAGTTCAAATGCGCGGCCCAGATCGTTTTGAGCCCGCACATCGAGCAGCTCGGCCTGAATACCGAGCGTGCGTGCCGCCAACTTTGTCTGCTCCCATTCAGGAGGCGCCGCTGGGTTACCCATATTGTGAAGCAACGCAATTCGCGAGAGACGCGGCACCAGCTCTTTGAGAAGTTCAATCCGTTTCCCGGTCAACTCCGTACTAAACGTCGTCAACCCCGTGATGTTGCCGCCCGGGTGCGCGAAGCTCGCCACCATGGGCCGCGGGTCGCCCATCGTTGCCATTACCAGTGGAATTGTTTCCGTCGCGTTTTTCGCGGCTCTGGCGGCCGGTGTCCCTCTGGTTACGATCAGGTCGACCTTGAGGCGAACTAGTTCAGACGCGAGTTCCGGAAACCGTTCGGCGCGACCATCGGCCGACCGATATTCAATTTCGAGGTTTCGTCCTTCAACGTAGCCGAGGTCTCGAAGGCCTTTGCGCAGGGCGCCGAGATTGGCGGCGTTTTGCGACGCAGGTATTGGCTCTATAATCCCTATGCGATAGCGCTTCGCGACTTTCTGTGCACGTCCGACGAGCGGTGCCATCAGCACACCCACGCCCAGTGCAACGACGAGTTTGCGACGTTTGTTCACTCCCACCTTGTGCGCACGCACGAGCATCGAATTGGGAACCAAAATTCCGGGCACCTTGGGAATCCTCAAGTTGAGAGGCGATCGATCGCGCCGGGACCCGATGAACCGAAAAAAAGCTGGTGCGGACGCGCTTTGCCCAGCGCGACCAGTTCCTTCACGCTTTTTATCGGCAGTGCAGGCAGCACGATCAGCACGTTCAATGCGTCCGTGACCAACGTCACCGGCTTCAGTTCCGCGACCAGATCGTACGGCATCTTGCTGTCGAGGTTGGGATTGATCGCCATCGGAACCAATCTCGCCCGGTACGATCGTGTAGCCGTGCGGCTTCAACCCTGCAATGTTAATGCATAACATAAGCAGGAAGCATACCCGTCTTCCCCGCGTGCCGCTATAAACGCGCGGTGTTAGAATTCCTTTTTCCCGCTACGCGCCACTGCCCATTGGAGAAACCATGCCACTCGCCCAACTCTATCTCGCCGCCGGCCGCGACGATGCCAAGAAAAAAGTCCTCATCGAAAAAGTCACACAGGCTTTCGTCGACGCGCTCGGCGTCAAGCCGGATTCCGTGTGGATCACCGTGCAGGATGTGCCGAAGACCGCCTGGGGCATCGGCGGCAAAACGCTCGCCGAACGCGGATAACGGAGGAAAACCATGGCCCAACGCCGGATGTCACTTGCGATCAGCGCCGCGAGCATGCGGCCCACCGTCATGGGCCGCAACCACGCAGTTTCCTGCGGCCACTATTTGGCGGCGCTCGCGTCCATGCGCGTGCTGGACGCCGGCGGCAATGCGGTAGATGCCGGAGTTACCGCGGCCATGGCGCTGGCCGTACTGCAGCCCGACATTGTCAGTTTCGCCGGCGTAGCACCGACGCTCGTCTATATCGCCAAGGAAGACCGCGTCATCTCGCTTGCCGGCCTCGGCTACTGGCCCGCCGCGACGGAC
>JBDSSV010000344.1:0-5650 GCA_039928535.1 Burkholderiales bacterium | reverse complement strand
GCCCAACACCGTGACATAGGTGGGCTTGTTCTGCTGCGCGTCCTTGCCCGCCGTTTTGCCCAGCGTCGCGGTCGTCGCCTCGGTATCCAGCACGTCGTCGACGACCTGGAAGGCGAGCCCTATGCATTTGGCAAAGTGATCCAGCTTCGCGAGTGCGCGCTCATCGAGCGGCTTGCCGCAATACGCGCCCAGCAGCGTGGCGGCCCGAATCAAGGCGCCGGTCTTGTGTATATGCATGAATTCGAGCTCGGGCAGACTTAAGGACACGCCGACGGCAGCGAGATCGATTGCCTGGCCTCCGGCCATGCCGCGCGATCCCGACGCTGCCGCCAGCAGCTTGACCATTTCGAGCTGGACGGCGGCATCGTCGTTCAGGCGATATTCGCCTGCCAGCTGGAACGCGAGGCTTTGCAGCGCATCGCCGACCAGCAGCGCGGTCGCTTCGTCGAACTCAACGTGGCACGTCGGCTTGCCGCGCCGCAGGACATCGTCATCCATGCACGGCAGATCGTCGTGCACCAGTGAGTACGCATGAATAAGTTCGACCGCGGCGCCGGCGATGGCCACGCGTTCTTCATTGGCGCCCGTCAGCTCTCCCGCGGCAAATGCAAGCAGCGGGCGCACGCGCTTGCCGCCCCCGAGGGACGCATACCGCATCGCCTGGTGCAGGCGCTGCGGCACCACCTCGGCGCTCGGCAATACCGCCTGCAACTGCATTTCAATGCGTTGCTGGTGCGCGGCGGCCCAGGCTTTGAAGTCAGTCGTCGTCGCCACCGGCAAAATTCTTCAGGGCGCCGGCTTCGAGGACCTTGACCTGCTGTTGGGCATCCGCCAGTTGCGCCTGGCACTGCTTCAGAAGCTCGGCGCCGCGCTTATAGGCGGCGAGCGATTGCTCGAGCGACAGTTGGCCGTCTTCCATGCGCGCGACGATGGTTTCAAGCTCGGCAAGCGCGCTTTCGAACGTCGGCTCGGACTCGGCTTTGGCAGTCTTGGGCATGCGGGGAAGGAGCGCTGGGGGAAACCGCAAACATAGCTCAATCAGACGCTTGCGGTCAACGCAAGTTGTAAGGAAAAAGTCGCAGGCGCGACTCTATAATGACGGTCACGCTGAAATTCGCGCACTGCGCTGCCGGCAACCCGCGCGCGCTAAGCGAGGGCCGGAACGCGACGATGATCGAGCTGTCGAATCAACCCATGGAGAACCTCTAATGCACGCCACCCTGCCGCTGATGCGGGACTCGGACTTTCCCGCCATACGGCGCAAGCGGCTCGATGCTTTGCAGGTCAATCTCGGCTACAAATGCAACCAGTCGTGCGTGCATTGCCACGTGAATGCCGGCCCTGCCCGCACCGAGATGATGACGCGCGAAACCGTCAACGATGTGCTGGCTTTCATCCAGACTTCCGGCGTCACGAAACTGGATGTGACCGGCGGCGCGCCCGAACTCAATGCGCATTTCCGCGACCTCGTCGGCGCCGCGCGCTCTCTGGGCGTGCACGTCATGGACCGTTGCAACCTGACCATTCTCGAAGAACCCGGGCACGCGGATCTCGCCTGCTTTCTTGCGGGTCACAAGGTCGAAGTGGTGGCGTCGCTGCCGTGCTACCTGGAAGAAAATGTCGACCGTCAGCGCGGCAAGGGCGTGTTCGACACCAGCATCCGCGCATTGCAGATGTTGAACGACCTGGGCTATGGACAACCCGGCAGCGGGCTCGAACTGGCACTGGTTTACAACCCGCAGGGCGCGGTACTGCCGCCAGCACAGCAACAACTCGAAGTCGACTATCGCCGCCAGCTCGGCGAACTATACGGAATTTCATTTAATCAGCTCTATGTGATCACCAATATGCCGATCCAGCGCTTCGGCAGCATGCTGATCTCAAAAGGCCAGTTCGAACATTACATGGACTTGCTGAAAAACGCCTACCAGCCGGCCAATCTCGACGGCGTGATGTGCCGCAACCTGATCAGCGTGGATTGGCGCGGCTACACCTACGACTGCGATTTCAACCAGATGCTGGGTTTACCACTCGCCTACAAGGGGCGTTCGCGCACGCACCTGCGCGACATGATCGGCGTTGACCTCATGCACAACCCGATCGTCGTCGCCGACCACTGCTACGGCTGCACCGCCGGCCAGGGCTCGAGCTGCGGCGGCGCGCTCGCCGCCTGATTGCCGCTCATGACACCGGGGCGCAGTTGTCCGCTGCACTACCGCTACGCGCCTGCCGACATCGCGCGCGATGTTACTCACGCGACCGGTTGTCTGTACGTAGTGGGCGGGTTGTACGGGAATCTGGCCGCGCTTGATGTCGTTCTAGAGCTCGCGCAAAACGAAGCGCGGCCGGCGACTATCGTTTTCAACGGCGACTTCAACTGGTTCAACGTCGATCGCGCCGGTTTCGAAGCGATCAATGCCCGGGTTCTCACGCACATCGCGTTGCGCGGCAATGTGGAAACCGAACTTGCACATGACGATGACTCGGCGGGTTGCGGCTGCGGTTATCCGGAATTCGTGAGCGACACCGAAGTCGAGCGCTCCAACCGCGTCATGTCACGGCTGCGCGACACCGCGCGCCCGTTTCCCGCGCTGAGAAAACGTCTCGCGGCCTTGCCGATGCACGCCCGCTTTGAAGTCGGCGGCGCCCGCGTTGCTATCGTGCACGGCGATTGCGAAGGACTCGCGGGCTGGGGCTTGTCGAGCGAGGCGCTCGCGAAGGAACAGCAGCGCCGTAACGTCACGCAGTGGTTCGCCGACGCCAACGTCGAAGTCATCGCGAGCAGCCACAGTTGCCTGCCGGTGCTGATGGAATTTGCAACCCGCGACGGTATCGGCGCAGTCATCAACAACGGCGCCGCCGGCATGCCGAACTTCGCGGACACGCATTACGGCGTCATCACGCGCATCGGCCTCATGCCTTCGCCGCACCAGACCCTGTACGGCGTGCAGGTAAACGACGTCCACATCGATGCGCTGCCGGTGCGCTACGATCAGAACCGGTGGCTCGCCGGGTTTCTCGCTAACTGGCCGCCCCGTTCCGCCGCGCATACCTCGTACCATCACCGCATCGCGCACGGCCCCGCCTATCAAATCGGCGAAGCCGTGCGCCTGACCTCGAGTCACGCGCGAAATTTACGACGCGCCGCCGGGCAGCCGGCCTGAAAGGGTTGCGCCATGCCAACAAGAAAACTTCTTATCGCGGCCTGCATCCTCGGGTTGATTGTCGCGTTCTTCGCGTTCGATCTCGGCCATTACTTCACCCTCGAATATTTCAAGTCGCAACAAGCGGCGATAGCCGGCTACTACGCCGCGAATTCCTGGCAGACCGCCGCAATATTCTTTGCCATCTACGTTGCGGTCACTGCGCTCTCCTTTCCGGGCGCCGCCGTCATGACCCTGGCCGCGGGCGCGATATTTGGACTCATGTGGGGCACCGTCATCGTCTCGTTCGCCTCCTCGCTCGGCGCCACGCTGGCTTTTCTTGCCTCGCGCTTCGTATTGCGCGACTCGGTACAGGGAAAGTTCGGGGACAAGCTGGCCGCGATCAACGCCGGTGTCGCGAAGGATGGCTCGTTTTATCTGTTCACGCTGCGCCTAGTGCCGGCATTTCCGTTTTTCGTCATCAATCTTTTGATGGGACTTACGCCGATCCGGACGTGGACCTTCTATTGGGTCAGCCAGCTCGGCATGCTCGCGGGGACCGTCGTGTACGTCTATGCCGGGACCGAAATCGCGAAAATCGAGTCATTGCGCGGCATCCTGTCGCCCGGGCTGATCCTCGCGTTCACGCTGCTCGGAATATTCCCGTTCATCGCAAAATGGATAGTCGAAGCCGTGAAGTCGCGCAAGATTTATGCGAAATGGCCGAAGCCTGCGCATTTCGACCGCAATGTGGTCGTGATCGGCGCGGGCTCCGCGGGCCTCGTCACCGCCTACATCGCGGCGGCGGTCAAGGCCAAGGTCACGCTAATCGAGAAGCACAAGATGGGCGGCGACTGCCTGAACACCGGCTGCGTGCCGTCGAAGGCGATGATTCGCTCGGCAAAATTTCTGGCCCAGGCGCGCTCCGCACAAACACTTGGCATGCGCTCCGCCACCGTCGAGTTCGACTTCGCGGATGTCATGGAGCGGGTGCAACGAGTCATCACCACGATTGAACCGCACGATTCCGTCAAACGCTACACCGGGCTGGGGGTCGATTGCATCAACGGCACGGCAAAAATCACCTCGCCGTGGACGGTCGAGGTGACGACGGACGCCGGCAAGCAATTGCTCACGACGAAGAACATCGTGATCGCCGCGGGTGGCCGCCCGTTTTTGCCGCCCATTCCCGGCCTTGCGGAAAACAAGCCGTTGACGTCGGACACCATATGGTCGCTGCGCAAGCTGCCGCAGCGGCTCGTCGTGCTGGGCGGCGGACCGATCGGCTGCGAGCTCGCGCAGTGTTTCGCGCGGTTTGGCTCCAATGTCACGCAAGTCGAAATGCTACCGCGTCTCATGGTGAGGGAAGACCCCGAGATTTCGGACATGGTCCTGCAGAAATTTCGCGCCGAAGGCATCACCGTGCTGACCGGCCACAAGGCGCAGCGCATCGAAACCGATAACGGCGGGAAGGTGCTCGTGGTCGAAAGCGGCGGCCGCGAAACGCGCATTGCATTTGATGAGCTGCTGTGCGCGGTCGGCCGCGTGGCGAATACTAGTGGTTATGGTCTTGAGGAGCTTGGTATACCGACAACGAAGTCGCGCACGGTTGAAGTCAACGAATTCCTGCAAACCCTTTACCCGAACATTTATGCTGCAGGCGATGTCGCCGGGCCCTATCAGTTCACGCATACCGCCGCGCACATGGCGTGGTACTCGGCGGTCAATGCGCTGTTCGGTCGCTATAAAAAGTTCAAAGTCGACTACTCGGTGATCCCGTGGGCGACGTTTACGGATCCTGAAGTCGCGCGCGTCGGCTTGAACGAGCAGGAAGCGCGTGAAAAGAACATAGCGTACGACGTTGCGAAGTTTGGCATCGACGATCTCGATCGCGCGATCGCGGACGAGTCGGCGTACGGCGTGGTCAAAGTCCTGACCGCGCGCGGCAGCGACCGCATACTCGGCGCCACCATAGCCGGCGAGCATGCGGGCGATCTGCTCGCTGAATTCGTGCTCGCGATGAAGCACGGGATAGGACTTAACAAGATTCTTGGCACGATTCATACGTATCCGACGCTCGCGGAAGCAAACAAGTCTGCGGCGGGCGTCTGGAAACGCGCGCGCGTCACGCAAGGACAGGTGGATTTCCTTGCCGCGTTCAACGACCGCGCGCGCAACCAGGGCAGCGTTGGCAAGGTGCTGGCACGGCTGCCGGCGTTGCTCTCGGACAAGCGGCCTGCTTACGCGCCCGAGGCGCACTGACTGCACGGCGCCACAGGCAAGCATGGCATCGACTCTTTCCATCGTGATCCCATGCCTCAATGAAGCGGCCGGCATCGCGGCGGCGCTCGCGCGGCTGCAGCCGCTGCGCCAACGCGGCGTCGAAGTCATCGTCGCCGACGGCGGCAGCATCGACGACACCGTCACGCTGGCGGCGCCCCTCGCGGACCACGTGCTCGCTGCGCCGCGCGGACGCGCGAAGCAGATGAACGCCGGCGCCGGCGCGG
>JBDSSV010000343.1:0-3004 GCA_039928535.1 Burkholderiales bacterium | reverse complement strand
TCGACTTCCTTGACCACGTCGTCGATCGCGGCCTGCTTGCGGTGCCCGTTGACGACGACGTTGGCGCCGGCGCGCGCGAAATGCAGCGCGATAGCGCGGCCGATGTTCTGGCCCGAGCCGGTGACGAGGGCGGTGCGGCCGGCAAGCGGCTTGGCGGGATCAGCATTCATTGCATCGGTAATTGCCACTGGGTTCTCCTTTAGTGCTGCGACGAGCGCCTGCCGTGCCGGGCGCTCAGGCTTTCGACTTGCTCATCTTCTGGCGGACGAACTGCACGATACCCGGCAGGATCGAGATGAAGACGATGCCGAGTATGAAAGCGGTCAGGTTATTCTTGACGAATGGCAGATTACCGAAATAGTAGCCGCCATAGACAAAAAATCCGATCCAGAACACGCTGCCGGCGAAACTGTACGACATGAAGCGCGGATAGTGCATGCGGCCGATGCCGGCCACGAATGGCGCAAACGTGCGGATGATGGGCAGGAAACGCGCGAGCACGATCGTTTTTCCGCCGTGTTTCTCATAGAAGCGCTGCGTCTTGTGCAGATGCTCGGGGTTCAAAAAGCGCGAGCGTTTTCGCTTGAACACGCGCGGCCCGAGATAACGGCCGATCCAGTAGTTGGTGTTGTCGCCGCTGAAGGCCGCCACGACGAGCAGCGCAAAGAGGCCGTGCACTTCGAGCGCGCCGTTCGCGGCCATCGTGCCGGCGACGAACAGCAGCGAATCGCCGGGCAGGAACGGGGTAACCACGAGGCCGGTCTCGCAATAGATGATCAGGAACAGGATCAGGTAGACCCAAGCGCCGTAGGTCGTGATCAGCACCTTCAGGTGCTGGTCGAGATGCAGGACGATATCGATGAACTGGGCGAGCAGCTCCACGGCGGTTAAATCGCCGCGCCGACTTCGTTCTTCTTGTCCGGCTTGACGAGGTCCTTGCGCGACACGCCGAGCCACATCACGAGCGGGCTCGCCACCAGCACGGACGAATATATGCCGAAGCAGATGCCGATGGTGAGTGCCAACGCGA
Source organism: Burkholderiales bacterium (assembly GCA_039928535.1). Taxonomy (GTDB): domain Bacteria; phylum Pseudomonadota; class Gammaproteobacteria; order Burkholderiales; family SG8-41; genus PALSA-1004. The sequence goes on along the minus strand of JBDSSV010000343.1, from coordinate 1,974 downwards.
AGTAATGCAGCGTCTCGCCGCCGAATATGAGCATCGAGGTCACCATCAACTGCGTGCAGCCGTGGGTAATGATGGTGCGCGAAATCGTGCGCGTGATCGCATTGTCGATGACGTGCGTCACGCTGGCGCTGCGCATCTTGCGGAAATTCTCGCGGATCCGGTCGAACACGACGACCGACTCGTTGACCGAATAACCGAGAATCGCGAGCACCGCGGCCAGCACCGTCAGCGAGAACTCCCACTGGAAGATCGAGAAAAAACCAAGAATGATGACGACGTCGTGGAGGTTCGCGATGATCGCGGCGAGGCCGAACTTCCATTCGAAGCGCATCGCGAGATAAGCGACGATGCCGATCGAGACGAACAGCAGCGCGAGACCGCCGTTCTCGACCAGTTCCTTGCCGACCTGCGGTCCGACGAACTCGACGCGCCGCACTTCCGCGGTGGGGTCCTGCTTGTGCAGTTCGTCGCGCACAAGTTCCGACAGCTTCGCGCTGCTCTGCCCCTGCTTGACGGGCAGGCGTATCAGCACGTCGAGCGAAGTGCCGAAGTTCTGCACGGCGGCGTCGGCGAAGCCGAGCTTGCCCATGGTGTCGCGGATCTTGTTGACGTCGGGCGCCTGCGCGTAATGCACTTCCATCACGGTGCCGCCCGTGAAATCGACGCCGAAGTTAAGGCCTTTCGTCGCCAGCGAGCCGACCGCGATGAGGAACGTGATGATCGATATCACGTTGAACACCAGCGCGTGGCGCATGAACGGGATATCGTGTTTTATTCTGAAAAATTCCATGTTTTTTAGTGCGCGGGGGGGAAGGCGGGGGGGTGGGGGAAGGTTCCTCCGACCTGCGCTTTTACGCCTCCCTCCTCACGCCTCACTCCTCACGTTTTTTTGCTTCGCTTCGGCGCCGGATTTCCACACCGCGCCGATCGAAATGCTGTCGAGGCGGCGGCGGCCGCCGTAATACAGGTTCACGATGCTGCGCGACACGACTACCGCGCTGAAAATCGAAGTGATGATCCCCAGGCATAGTACGACCGCGAAACCCTTGACCGGGCCGGAACCGAACGCGAACAAGGCTAGGCCGCCGATCAGCGTTGTGATGTTGGAGTCGAGAATGGTGCCCCAAGCGCGCTCGTAGCCGGCGTGGATCGCGGCCTGCGGCGTGTTGCCGTTGCGCAACTCCTCGCGTATGCGCTCGTTGATGAGCACGTTCGCGTCGATGGCCATGCCGACCGTGAGCGCGATGCCGGCCATGCCGGGCAGGGTCAGCGTCGCCTGCAGCATCGACAAGAGCGAAATCAGGAACAGCACGTTGACCGCGAGTGCCACGACCGAGAACACGCCGATCATGTGGTAGTAAGCGATCATGAAAATGGCGATCAGCGTGAAGCCTATCCATGTCGAGTGGAAGCCGATTTTGATGTTGTCGGCGCCGAGGCTGGGTCCGACCGTGCGCTCTTCGATGATGTCCATCGGCGCCGCCAGCGAGCCGGCGCGCAGCAGGAGCGCCAGGTCGTTCGCCTCGCGCGTCGTCATGCGGCCTGAAATCTGGAAGCGCGCGCCGAGCTCGGACTGGATGACCGGCGCGGTAATGACTTCGGGTTTGCCTTTTTCGATCAGCAGCACCGCCATGCGCCGCTTCACCGCCTCGCGCGTCGTATCGCGCATGATGCGCGCGCCCTGGCCGTCGAGCTCGACGCTGACGATCGGCTCGTTGTTCTGCTGGTCGAAGCTCGGCGCCGCGTTGGTGAGGCGTTCGCCGGTGATGATGACATTCTGCGACAGCAACAGCGGCTCGACGACCTTGCCATGGCGATCGACGAACAGCTCGGTGCCGAATGGCACGTTGCCTTTTTGCGCGTCGGCAATTTTCTGCGGATCGTAATCGCGTCCGGACGGATCGCTCGCGTGCGCCTCGACCAGCCGCAACTCGAGGCTGGCCGTGCGGCCGAGCAACTCCTTGGCGCGCGCCG
>JBDSSV010000342.1:0-4917 GCA_039928535.1 Burkholderiales bacterium | reverse complement strand
TGGAACGCTTCGTCGTCACTGAGGAAATGCTCGCGATGGCAGCGCCGTGCGCGGCGCACTGGTTCGGCGACCGCCAGACCGGGCCCAGCCTTTTGCGCTACGGCAGCGAAGAGCAGAAGCAGCGCTATTTGCCGGCCATCGCGCACGGCGAATATGCTTTCGCGCTCGGCATGAGCGAACCGAACTCGGGCTCCGACCTCGCTTCGGTCAGGACGCGCGCCGAGCGCGTACCCAACGGCTGGCGCGTGACCGGCCAGAAGGTCTGGACGAGCTGGGCGCACAAGGCGCACGCCTTCTTCGTGCTGTGCCGCAGCGCGCCCGACAGCGGCAATCGGCATGAGGGATTGTCGCAATTGATCGTCGAGCTCGATGCGCCCGGCGTGACGGTGCGGCCGATCCGTTTCATGAACGGCCACCATAGTTTCAATGAAGTGTTTCTCGACGACGTGTTCGTGCCCGACGACCGCGTCGTAGGCGAAATCGGCCAGGGCTGGAAACAGGTCACGTCCGAGCTCGCCCTTGAAAGAAGCGGCCCCGAGCGTTACATGACGACTTTCCCTTTGTTCACCGAGCTCATGCGCCGGCTCGGCGCGACACCTGACGCGCGTGCGGCAGAAGCCGCCGGCAAGCTCGCTGCGCGCATGTGGTCGCTGCGCCGCATGTCGCTGGCGATCGCCATGACGCTCGATCCGGGGCCCGATGGTGAAAAAGGTACGCCCGGTGCGACGCCGGGCAACAGAGCGCCCGCAGCCACCGTCGATCTGGCGACCGAAGCCGCAGTGGTCAAGGACATGGGCACGTTCTTCGAGCGCGAAGTCATCGACGCGGCACGGTTGCTCGTGACACTCGAACCCACGCCCGAGTCGACGGATACGTTCGAGCGCTTTCTCGCCGAAACCATCATGTGCGCGCCGGTCGCCACCATCCGCGGCGGCACGACGCAGGTACTGCGCAACCTAATCGCGCGCAAATTGCTGGGGCCGCTCAAATGAACGACAACAGCGACATCCGGGCCATGCTGTCGGAGTCGGCGACGCGCTTGTTCGCCGATCACGTCGATTCCAAAATGCTCGATGCGGCAAAGCGCGATGGCTGGTCGGCCGCGCTTTGGAAAATCGTTGAGGAAGCGCAGCTGCCGCTCGTTTCGATCGCCGAGGAAGCCGGCGGCGCCGGCGGCACGCTGTCCGATCTTGCCGCGGTGCTGCGCATCGCCGGCCGCCACACGGCGCCGATCCCGCTGGCCGAAACCGCCCTCGCCGGCTGGCTGCTCTCGAGTGCAGGACTGAAGATACCCGCCGGGCCGCTGACGATAGCGCCGGTGCACGGCGAAACAATCACCGCGCGCAAAAACGGTGTGCGCTGGAATTTATCAGGAAGCCTGCAGCGCGTTCCATTTGCACGCATCGCGGGACATATCGTCGTGCTTGCCGCAGGTCCCGACGGCGCCGTCATCGCCTGCGTCGATGCCGGGCAATGCAAGATCACCGCCGGACGCAATCTCGCGCAGGAACCGCGCGACGAAGTCATGCTCGACAATGTCGCGATTGACGCTGGTCTCGTTGCCCCGGCAGCGGATGGCGTGAATGCCGCGACACTACGGGAACGTGGCGCGTTGTTCCGCGCACTCGCGATGGCCGGCGCGCTCGAGCGCGCTCTCGAGCTCGCGGTGCGCTATGCGACCGAGCGCAGCCAGTTCGGCCGCAAGATCGGCCAGTTCCAGGCCATCCAGCAGGAACTCGCGCGCTTTGCCGGCGAAGTTGCCGCCGCTGTCGCGTCGGCATTATCGGCGGCAGGCGTGGTGGAACGCGGCCAGAACGCGACGCTGGCCGTCGCTTCCGCAAAAATCCGCACCGCGCAGGCCGCGCAGGAAGGCGCGCTCATCGCGCACCAGGTGCACGGCGCGATTGGCGTGACTGACGAATACGCACTACACCACGCGACGCTGCGTTTGTGGTCGTGGAGAGAAGAGTTCGGCAACGAAGCCGTTTGGTCGATGGAACTCGGCCGCGCGATGTGCGCCGCCGGCGCCGAGCGGCTGTGGCCGGCGCTGACTCAAGACTAAAAAACAATTAACCGCCGATGAACGCCGATTAACGCCGATGAAAAACCAAAACCGTTTGCTAATCTCAGTCCGAGTTTTTGAATTTATCTGCGTTCATCTGCGTTCATCGGCGGTTCCAACTGTTTTGTCGCTAGGCTTCGCGCTTGCGCCGGCAGCGCACGCGCAATGGCAACCGACGAAGAACGTCGAAATCGTCGTGCCTTCGGCGCCCGGCGGCAGCAATGATAAGACCGCACGCGCCATCGAGCGCGTGGTTCACGACAAGCGCCTCATGGCGGCGACGCTGACGGTGGTGAACAAACCCGGCGGCGGCAACGCGATGACGATGAACTATCTCAACCTGCACGCGGGCGACGCGCACTACGTGATGATAGGCACGCCGACGATACTCACTAACCATATCATCGGCGCGAGCAATCTGAACTACACCGACTTCACCCCGATCGCGTCGCTGTTCAACGAATACATCGTCTTCGCGGTCAGGGCCGACGCGCCGCTCAAGACCGGCCGCGATCTCATCGAGCGCCTGAAGAAAGATCCCAAGTCGGTGAGCATCGGCTTCGCCACCGCGGTCGGCAGCCATAATCACATCGCGGCGGGATTGCTGGCGAAGACGGCCGGCGCCGACGTGCGCGCGTTGAAAGTCATCGCATTCAAAGGCTCGTCGGAAGCCATCGCGGCGCTGCTCGGCGGCCACATCGACCTCGTCACCACCGCGGCCGGCAACGTGGCCGACCAGGTTGAAGCGGGCAAGCTGCGCATCCTGGGTATTGCCGCCAATCAGCGGCTGACCGGGCCGTATGCCAACGTGCCGACGTGGAAGGAACAGGGCGTCAACGTGGTGTTCGGCGGCTGGCGCAGCGTAATGGGCCCGAAGGGCATGACCGCGCCGCAGACCGTCTATTGGGAAAAACTTCTGACGCAGGTTGTTGCGCAGCCGGAATGGAAAAGCGATCTCGAGCGCAATTTCCTTTCGGCAGACTTTGCCGCGGGCGAACGCTTCAAGGCCGATCTCGCGCAGGATTACGCCAGCATGAAAGCCGTCTTGAGCGATCTCGGCCTGGCAAAATGACTGAGAGGGGATAGACGAGAGGTGAGAGGCGGCACAAGCGCCGCGGAAAACATCTTCATTTCCTCTTTCGTCTATCGTCTATCGTCTATCGTCTCTCACCTCTCGCTTTTAAAAAGGAAGTCAACCATGACCGAATCGGTTGTTCTTATCGAATCTCCCGCCCCCGGCGTCGGCCTGCTGCGCATCAATCGGCCGGACGCGCGCAACGCGTTGAACATGGAAGTGCGTAAGACGCTGGTGAAAGCGCTCGCCGATATGACGGAAAACGCCGACATCCGCGCCATCGTGCTTGCCGGCAGTCCGAAAACGTTCGCGGCGGGCGCCGATATCAAGGAGATGGCCGGCGTCGGCAGCATAGAGCAACTGCAGCGCGGTTCGCACAAACTGTGGCGTGCGATCTACGCGTGCCCCAAACCGGTGATCGCGGCGGTCAACGGCTTCGCGCTTGGCGGCGGCTGCGAGCTCGCGATGACCTGCGACATCATCATCGCGGGCGAATCGGCCAAATTTGGCCAGCCCGAAGTCAAGATCGGCATCATTCCGGGCGGCGGCGGCACGCAGCGCCTGACGCATGCGATCGGCAAGTTCAAGGCGATGCGCTACATCCTGACCGGCGATATTTTCGGCGCCAAGGAAGCGTTCGACATGGGGCTGGTGTCAGAACTAGCACCCGATGCCGACGTCGAAAAGCGCGCGGTCGCCATGGCGCAGCAGCTCGCCGAGCTGCCGCCGCTGGCGTTGCTGCACGCGAAAGAGGCCGTGCTGGCGTCGATGGAAACGCCGCTGTCGGCGGGCCTCGCATTCGAAACCAAGGCGGTGCAGATACTCTTCTCATCGCAGGACCAGAAGGAAGGCATGGCCGCCTTCATCGAGAAACGCAAAGCGAAATTCATCGGCAAGTAATCGCCGGCGCGCTTGAAATCATCCTCGCCAGCGGCGCGCGCCGATCTACTCGCCATCGGCGCGCTGCTGCTGGGCGCCACCGCCATTGCCACATCCGCGCTGTTCGTCAAAGTCAGCGAAACGGGGCCGGTCGCCACGGCGTTCTGGCGCGTATTTCTGGCGCTGCCGTTGTTGTGGTTGTGGTCGATGCTGGAACAACGCGAGCGCCACGGCGCCGACTTTTCCGTGCACCGCGGGCTGCTCGTCGCAGCAGGTCTTTTTTTTGCGGGCGATCTTGCGGTCTGGCACTGGTCCATCGTGCTGACATCGGTGGCCAACTCGACGCTGCTCGCCAACCTGGCGCCCATTTTCGTCGCCCTCGCCGCCTGGCTCATGTTCCGCGAGCGCTTGCGTGGAAAATTCCTGGCCGGCCTTGCTATCGCGCTGGCCGGCATGACCCTGCTTATTGGGGGCGACTTTCAATTGCAGGGCAGGGAGCTGATCGGCGATGCGCTGGGCGTCGTGACCGCGATGTTCTATGCCGGCTATCAGCTCGTCGTGACCAAACTGCGCGCGCGCGTAGCGACTTCTACCATCATGGCATGGAGCAGCCTCGTCACTGCGCTCGTGCTGCTGCCGATCGCGCTCGCCTCCGGCGAACAGATGCTGCCCGTCAGCAACATGGGCTGGGTGAAACTGATCGGCCTCGCCCTCATCGCGCAAGTCGCCGGACAAAGCCTGATCGCATATGCGATGGCGCGACTGCCGGCGACCTTTACGTCGGTCGGTTTGCTATTTCAGCCTGTGATGGCGACGCTGTTCGCGTGGCTCCTGCTCGGCGAGGCGGTGAGCGCCCTGCAGCTTGCCGGCGGAATTACAGTGCTCGTCGGCATACGCATGG
>JBDSSV010000341.1:0-2850 GCA_039928535.1 Burkholderiales bacterium | reverse complement strand
GCGCGAAGCCGCGCGCAGCACCGCCGCCGAGCGCGAGCGCGATGCGCGGCGGCGTGATTTGCACCGCGGGTTTGAGCGGCGGCTCGACTGTGGGTGTGGGCTTCGGCGGCGGACTCGTCGTCAGCACGCTGCAGCCGGTGACGAGCAGGCATATCAGCAAAAAGAAACTACGCACGCTGTCTTTCCTCGTTGAATTCCGGATGCGATTGTAGCGCGGCTTACTTTACGCTCTGCGCGCGCCGCATTTCGCGCAGTTCCTGCGCAAGTTCGTGCACGGCCAGCGCGTAATTGACGCTGCGGTTATAGCGCGTGATGACGTAGAAATTGTTGAAACCCATCCAGTAGCGCATGCCCGCCTCGGTTTCAGCGCCGAATACGGCGGTGGCCGTGCTGTCATCAACCAGATAGCCGGGCGTCGCCCCCGTCCGCCGGATAACGCCGACTGTGGTGTGCGGTTTGATGCCGCGCTCGAGCAGGGCCTTGAATTCGTCGCTCGGCGTCTCTCCCGTCTGCTCGATGGCTGCCAGCACCGGCTCGCCCTGCTGCCAACCGAAGCTTTTGTAATAGTTGGCGATGCTGCCGATCGCATCACTGTGGTTCCATAGATCGCGCTTGCCGTCGTCGTCGAAATCGACCGCATAGCGCCGATAACTGCTCGGCAAGAACTGCGGCACGCCGAGCGCGCCCGCATATGAGCCTTTGACCTGCAAAGGGTCGAGCTTCAATTCGCGCGTCAGCAGCAAAAATTCTTCGAGCTCGTTCCTGAAGAATTCGGCGCGCGGCGGATAATTGAACGCGAGCGTCACCAGCGCATTGAACACATTGCTGGTGCCGACAAGCTTGCCGTAGAACGATTCGATGCCTATCGTCGCGACGAGCAGTTCCTCGGGCACGCCGGAGCGCGCGGCAGCCCGCGCCAGCGTGGCGGCGTAACGCTCCCAATAGTCGAGTCCGCCGCGCACGCGCGCGGCCGTGACGTGGGTTTCGCGAAAAACGCGCCAGGGCAGCGCCGTGGTCGGCCTGGCCATCGCGCGCAATATGCCCTGCTGCACGCGCGCCTGCGCGAACCAGCGCTGCAATTGCGCGCGGTCGAAAGCGTGTTTGGCGGCCATCCCGTCGATGAACTCGACGACGTCCGGCGCGAAATCCGCCGCCGCGGCCGGCGCGCCACTGCACGCCGGCGCCAACGCCGCGCACATGGCAAGCCATAGCGCAATGCGCGTTAGCCCACGGACGATCGAGCCGGTCATGGCGCGGCACATGAAAATACGCAACTGCACGGCCGCGCCTACAGCGCCCGCAGCGACTCGACGACTTTGCGGTCGAAGACGAGCCCTTCCTTGCGCCGCCGCTCGCGCTCGCGGACCGCGCGCTCGCCGGGGATGCGAATTTCGTCCACACCCGCTTGCCGCGGCGTCGCTTTGATGCGGTCGACCAGTTCCGCCATCTGCCCGGGAAATTCGCCGCCCGGCAGGGTCAGCTTCGGATCGACCACCAACAGGAGAAAACCGTAGTCCTTGACCTTGCTATGGGTGAGCGCCGCGCCGGCGAGCAGCCCGAGCGCCTGTACGGCAAACGACAGGCCATACCCTTTGTGTCCGCCGAACGGCACCCAGCCGCCCTTCAACGCCTCGTTCGGATCGCGCGTGGGATTGCCTTCGCCATCGAACGCTATGCCCTCCGGCAACTCTTCGCCGATATGCGCAGATAGCTGCACTTCGCCGACCATGATGGAGGCGGTGCCGATGTCGTAAATGACCGGCCCGTTCGACGATGGAAAGCCGATGCACAGCGGGTTGGTGCCGAACACCGGCTTGATGCCGCCGATCGGCAGCACATGCGGACGCGTGCTCGCGGCATGGATGCCGACAAATCCGGCCTGCGCGATCATTTCCATGAAATACGCGCTGCGCCCGCTGTAATAGCTGTCATAGACGCCGACCGATGCAAACCCGCTGGCGCGCGCTTTTTTGATTGCCAACTGCGTTGCGTGATAGACGGAAACGTAGCCAAGATTGTTGCCGCCGTCGATCAGCGCCGACAGCGGCGTCTCATGCACGACCTTGATCGGCCGGCGCTCGTTTTGCGTCTTGTTGTTGCCCGCAATCGCGAGGATGCGCGGCAGGCTCGCGAAGCGATAACCGCACAGCGCGTTGTCGATCAGCTGGTCGGTGATAATTTTGGCGTCTTCGGCTGAATAGCCGATGCGCTGCAAAGCGCCGCTGGCGAGCGCGGACGCGGCGGCTGGCGTCATGCGCACGGTCTCGGGCGTGTCGGCGTCGAGCAAAGAATTTTTTCCGGTAGTGGCAGTGGAACCCTGGGTCATGGCTTGTTTTTTTCTCCGGCGTGCGCGGTACGATAATTTGGTAGAGGCGATTATAGACCGGCGCTGACGCGCAGCGGCGCACGCCGGTTGCGATGCCTTATAATCCGGCACTCGCGGCAGCGCATGCGCTGCCGCCGAACGCGCGAGGAAGCTCCAACTTGCTGATCAAATTCACGCTCAACGGCGATCCGGTTGAAGCGACCCTGAAGAGCGGCGACCGCCTGCTCGTCGACGTGCTGCGCGAAGACATGCAGCTCACCGGCACCAAGCACGGCTGCGGCATCGGCGCGTGCGGCACGTGCACGGTGATCGTCGATGGCCTGCCGGTAGCGTCCTGCCTGCAGCTCGCGGCACTGGTGGACGGCGCGGACGTGCGAACCGTAGAGGGACTGGCCGGTGCATCGGCGCTGCACGACGTGCAGCAGGCATTCATCAATCAGGCGGGCCTGCAATGCGGCATCTGCACGCCGGGCCACATCATGGCCGCCTGCGCCTTGCTGGAGAAAACGCCGGCCCCGACCGAC
>JBDSSV010000340.1:0-8333 GCA_039928535.1 Burkholderiales bacterium | reverse complement strand
TTCAGCGCGGTAAGGGATGCAGAATGGTCAAACTGCGTTTTCTGAGGTTAGAATAGCCACCCCGTCAGCAATATCGCTTTAATTTTCCTGGTACGAGACCGTCAGTTTGGAGGAGGCAGTACATGTTTGAACGCGAACTTGCAGCGACTGCGGCGGCGATGGTGGCGCCGGGCAAGGGCATACTGGCCATCGATGAATCGGGTGGCACGATCAAAAAACGGTTCGACACTATCAATATCGAATCAAGCGAGGAGAACCGCCGCGCCTACCGCGACCTGCTGATTACGGCGGACGGCCTGCCCCAATATATCAGCGGCATGATCTTGTACGACGAAACGATCGGGCAGGCGACCGCCACCGGCGTGCCATTTCCGCAAGCGCTGAAAAAATCCGGGATCCTCACCGGCATCAAGGTCGATGCCGGCGCGAAAGCGCTGGCAGGCGCCGCGGGTGAGCAGGTGACCGAAGGTCTCGACGGACTGCGCGAACGTCTCGCGGAGTACAAGAAGCAAGGCGCTTCGTTTGCCAAGTGGCGCGCCGTGATCAATATAGACAAGGACATCCCGAGCCAATATTGCATCGATGCGAACGTGCACGCGCTCGCGCGCTACGCCGCGCTGTGCCAGGAGGCAGGCATAGTGCCGATCGTCGAACCCGAAGTGATTATGGATGGCACGCATACGCTGGAGCGCTGCTTCGACGTGACCGAAAATACGCTCCACGCATTGTTCAGGGCACTCTTTCACCAGCGCGTTCGCGCGGAGCATCTCGTGTTGAAAGCGAGCATGGTTATCTCCGGCTCAAAGTGCGCGCAGCAAGCGGGCGTGCAGCAGGTAGCCGATGCAACGGTGCAGTGCTTGAAACGCACGGTGCCCGCGGCCGTTCCCGGCATCGTTTTCCTGTCGGGCGGGCAAAGCGACGAGTTTGCGACGGCACATCTCAACGCGATGAACGCGTCGGGCGCCCAGCTGCCGTGGCCGCTGTCGTTTTCATACGGGCGTGCACTGCAGGCGCCAGCGTTAAAAGCCTGGAAAGGGCAGCCGGCGAGCGTGCCGGCGGCACAAAAAGCGCTTTTTCTCCGCGCCAAGCTGAATAGCGCGGCGTGTTTTGGCAAGTACAAAGCGGAAATGGAAAAGGACGCAAAAGCGGCGTAGTTGCCCACAAACAGGGCATCCGGCGCCAACGCGGGACGGGTGTGGCTAGCAGTCGAGAAACCAGATATCATCCGCCGATACCGCTGGCACGTTGGCGAATTTAATCACGAAAAAAACCAGTTTCAGTTAATTTGGAGGAGTTCAAATGGCATTGAAAATCCGGAGCATGAAAGACTTTAATGCCGGGTTAATGTTTATGGCGATCGGCGCCGCGTTCGCACTCGGCGCGAACCAATATCCGATGGGCACCGCGGTCCGCATGGGCCCGGCCTATTTTCCCAGTTATCTCGGTTGGGGTGCCGTGGCCCTGGGACTGTTCGTATTCGTCGAATCATTTCTGGTCGATGACGAAGCACCTACCCGCACGGCGTGGCGGCCGTTGATTCTCGTCATCGGCTCGGTCATGTTGTTCGCCGCGCTCATCAATACCGGCGGGCTTATCACCGCCACCATCGTGCAGATCATCGTCAGCGCGCTGGGCGGTCACGAGTTTAAGTGGAAAGAAGCGATCATATCCGCGGGCCTCATGTCGTTGTCGGTATGGTTGATTTTCGACAAGGCACTCGGCCTGCCGTTCAAGCTTTTCCCCTGGTCTTGAGCGACTGACACGAGATAACGGAGCGCACCATGACAGAACTCATCCAGCACTTAAGCCTCGGTTTCAGCGTCGCGCTGAGCCTGCAGAATTTGATGTATTGCTTTATCGGCTGCTTTCTTGGCACGCTGATCGGCGTATTGCCCGGCATCGGTCCGGTGGCGACGATCGCGATGCTGTTGCCGATAACCTTCAACCTGCCGCCGACGCCGGCGCTGATCATGCTTGCCGGTATTTACTACGGCGCAAGCTACGGCGGATCGACCACCGCGATTCTGGTCAATCTTCCCGGCGAGTCGTCGTCAGTGGTGACTTGTATCGACGGTTACCAGATGGGCCGCCAGGGCCGCGCCGGACCGGCGCTCGCCATATCGGCACTCGGGTCGTTCTTCGCGGGCTGCGTCGGTACTATTCTGATTGCACTGTTCGGCCCGCCTCTCGCTGAACTCGCGTTCGAATTTGGTGCCGCCGAATATTTCTCGATGATGGTGCTGGGTCTCGTGTCAGCAGTGGTGCTCGCGCACGGCTCGCTGATCAAGGCGGTATGCATGATCCTGGTCGGGTTATTGCTGGGTATCGTCGGCACCGACGTGAATTCCGGTATCGCGCGTTACAGCCTCGGCATCTCCGAACTGTCGGACGGCATCGGCTTCGTGTCGGTCGCCATGGGCATGTTCGGCTTCGGCGAAATTATTTCCAATCTCGAAGAGGGCGAAGCGCGCGAGGTGAATACTTCGAAGGTAGGCAGCCTGATGCCGACGTGGAACGATCTAAAGATGTCCTTCGGACCTATCCTGCGCGGCACGGCTCTAGGCACCATCTTCGGCATCTTGCCCGGATCGCACACGGTCATAGCGTCGTTCTCCTCTTACACGCTCGAAAAGAAACTGTCCAAGGATCCGTCGCGTTTCGGCAGGGGCGCAATCGAAGGCGTGGCCGGACCCGAGTCGGCCAATAACGCGGCCGCACAAACTTCGTTTATCCCGCTGCTCACGCTGGGTATCCCGACCGGCGCCGTGATGGCGCTGATGGTCGGCGCCATGACCATTCAGGGTATCGCTCCCGGCCCGCAGGTGATGACGCAGAAGCCCGATTTGTTCTGGGGCATGATCGCGTCAATGTGGGTCGGCAACCTGATGCTCGTGATTTTGAACCTGCCACTGATCGGCATGTGGGTGCAGTTCCTGAAGATTCCTTATCGCGTATTGTTCCCCGGCATCATCCTGTTCTGCTGCATCGGCGCTTTCAGCGTGAACAACAGCCCGGCCGAAGTTTATCTGGCTGGTTTGTTTGGCATATTCGGCTATTTCGCGTCCAAGTGGGGCTGCGAACCCGGTCCGCTGCTGCTGGGCTTCGTGTTGGGACCCTTGATGGAAGAAAACCTGCGGCGCGCGATGCTGATTTCGCGCGGCGACGCAACCGTGTTCTTCACCCGCCCGATCAGCTGCGGCATGTTAGTGGTCGCGCTGTTCCTCCTGGCTATCATCGTCCTGCCGCAAATGCGCAAAAAACGCGCAGAAGTGGTTTACGAAAGCGCGGACTGAGCGACCGCTTAGTTTATCCGCTTTGAAGATTGCCCCGGACGACCTCCGGGGCAATTTTTTCTCTGCTACACAAATCGAGCGAGTGACGCACATGCAGCTCACCCCGGAAGAGAAGAAGATGCTGCGCGGCGCCCAAGGCGCGGCGGCGAAGGACGCGCTCGAACTGCAGATTGAAGTCGGCAAGTTCTTTGGGGCCAAACGTCTTGTGCCGGTGTCGAATGCGCACATGATGGGCGATATCGAGGTCATGGGCGACAGCGGGAAAGCGTTCCTCGAGCGCATGAGCGCGCAAGGTGCGCGTTGCGCGGTGCCGACGACGACCAATGCCCGTTGCATAGATTTCGACTACGTCGACAAGCTCAAGCAGGATCCCGACGAGGCAGCGAAAGAACGGCAATTGATCGCCTATCTGCGCAAGATGGACGTCGTGACCACCGACACCTGCATCAATTACCAGACCGTGTATCAGCCGCACAAAGGCGAACGCGTCGCGTGGGGAGACACCGGCACAGTGATTTACGCAAATTCCGTGTTCGGCGCACGCTCCAATTTCGAGGCCGGACCTGCTGCGCTTGCCGCGGGCATCACGGGACGCGTCGCCGAATACGGTTTCCATCTCGACGCGCATCGCCGCGGCACGCTGCAGGTCAACGTCGAGGCTGACCTCGACGATTTCGCGGACTGGGGCGCGCTCGGCAAAATCGTCGGCGAATCGCATCAAAACTATTTCGCGGTCCCCGTTTTCAACGGCATCAAGCGGCGCCCGAGCGCAGACCAGCTAAAGCATCTCGGCGCATCGCTGGCGAGTTACGGTTCCATGGGCATGTTCCACATGGTCGGGGTGACGCCCGAAGCGCCGACGCTAAAGGCGGCATTTGGCGGCGCCAGACCGGCGGAGGTCGTGACAGTGACCAACCGCGACCTCAAGCAGGTCTACGCGGGTTACAGCGCAAAAAACAATCCTTTGAATCTCGTCGTGTTTTCCGGCCCGCAGCAATCGTTGCTGGAAATGAAGAACCTCGCCGGCCTGCTCGCCGGCAAGCGGATCAAGCCGGGCAGCCATTTGTTCGTGACGACCAGTAACGGCGTGAAAAGCGCGGCGCGCGCACTCGGTTACCTCGAGCAAATTGAAACCGCCGGCGGCATCGTACTCGAAGGCGTGTGTTTTTACATCCTGCAGAACATCGGGCAGATGCGTGTGCAGAACGGCTGGAGCAACCTGGTCACGAATTCGGCCAAGCTGGCGAATATCATAGGCGCGCACAAATTCAATACGCTGCTGCGACGTACCGAAGATTGCGTGCGCATCGCGTTAACCGGAGACGACGCGTGAGGCGCACGCGCGTAACAGTGCCTGCGCTCAAGGTCAAACGCGCATTCGGCAAAATCGTCGAGGGCGAAGCGCTCGTATCGCGCGAAGGCTTCAGTCCGCGCTACGATCTCGACCGCTGGACGGGCCTGATTTCGCGCCCCGGACACGCGCTCGAAGGCCATAGTCTCAAGGACAAGATCCTGATTACCCCGAGCGCGAAAGGCGGGATTGCGGCCGGCTGGGCGTTCTACGATATCAAGCACAAAGGCATCGCGCCCAAGGCATTCGTGTTCGGCGTCACCAACCCGGTCATGGTGCAGGGCGCGGTATTTGCCGGGATCACCATTACCGAGGGCTGGTCGCGCGACCCTTATGCCTTTATCCGCACGGGCGATATTGTGCGTATCGACCCTGCAAAAAAAACGCTGGAAGTAGTCAAAGCCCGGCAATAAGCTTCAGGAGCAATGCGCAATGAGATTTCAACTGCATGCAGCGGCAGTCGGCATGGCAACTTTCGCGCTGACGACACTTGCGCTGGCGCAGCCGGCGAGTTATCCGGCCAAACCGATACGCATCGTCGTCGCTTATACGCCGGCCGGCGCGACCGACATCCTCGCGCGCACCATTGGCCAGAAGATGACGGAGGCATGGGGCCAGCCCGTCATCATCGACAATCGTCCGGGCGCCAACGGCAACATCGGCACCGAGTATGCGGCGAAAGCGACCGCGGACGGCTATACACTGTTGATGGTCACGGCGGGAACGCACGGCATCAATCCCAGCCTCTATCGCAAGCTCGGCTTCGACGCGGTAAAAGATTTCACGCCGGTGAGCCTGGTTGCGATGGTGCCGAATATCTTCGTCGTCAACAACGCGGTCCCGGCCAAAGACCTGAAGGAATTCATGGCTTATGCCAAAGCCAATCCGGGCAAGCTCAATTACGGATCGCCCGGCGCCGGCAGCACCGCGCATCTGTCGATGGAACTTTTCAAGTCGATGACCGGCATCCAGATGCAGCACATTCCCTACAAAGGCAGCGCCGGCGTACTCGCCGACCTGATTGGCGGCCAGATCGTGACGACCATGGACAACATGCCGCCGTACGTGCCGCAGGTTAAAGCGGGCAAGATACGCGCGCTCGCGGTAAGCCCCGCCCGACGTTCGCCCGCACTACCGGACGTGCCAACGGTCGCCGAAGCCGGTGTGCCCGGCTACGATTCCGGCGCGTGGTTCGGGCTGGTCGCGCCCGCGCATACGCCTAAAGACATCGTCGACAAACTATCGCGCGAAACGGCACGCATCCTGAAGCTGCCGGACGTCAGCACGCGGCTCGCGGAGCTCGGCGCCGAAGCGGTCGGCGGCACGCCCGGGCAATTTTCTGCGCATATCAAATCCGAAATCACGAAATGGGCCAAAGTGATCAAGGACGCGAATGTCGAACTGCAATGATCTGATGCGCGGCCGATGATACGCGACGCCGAAACCTTCAATATTCTGCTCGATACCCTGCGCCGGTTCGTGCGCGAGCGGCTGATCCCCGCCGAGCAGCAGCTCGTCGACAGCGACGAAATTCCCGCCGACATCCTCGCGGAAATGCGCGGCATGGGTCTCTTCGGCCTGACGATACCGGCCGAATACGGCGGGCTCGGGTTGACGACCGAAGAGGAGGCGTTAACGTCGATGGAAATGTGTCGTGCGTCGCCGGCTTTCCGCTCGATCGCCGGCACCAACAACGGCATCGGCTCGCAGGGCATTGTGATCGACGGCACCGACGAACAGAAGCATAAATACCTGCCGCGCCTGGCCAGCGGCGAATTGATTGGCTCCTTCGCGCTGACCGAGCCGGGCTCGGGCTCGGACGCCGGCTCGCTGACGACGAGCGCCCGGCGCGACGGCGACCAATACATCGTCAATGGCGCCAAGCGTTACATCACGAACGCACCCGAAGCTGGCGTGTTTACCTTGATGGCCCGCACCGATCCGCAATCGAAAGATGCAGGCGGCGTGTCGGCATTCATCGTCGAGCGCGATAGCCCCGGGCTTACCGTCGGCAAGCCAGACCGTAAAATGGGCCAGCGCGGCTCGCATACGGCCGACGTGATTTTCGACAATGTGCGGGTGCCGGCGGCGAACATCATCGGCGGCAAGGAAGGTCTGGGCTTCAAGACCGCGATGAAAGTGCTCGACAAGGCGCGGCTCAATATCGCTGCCGTATGCGTAGGCGCTGCTACGCGTATGCTCGAAGAAGCGCTCAACTATGCGATGCAACGCAAGCAGTTCGGCCAACCGGTTGCAGAATTCCAGCTGGTGCAGGCGATGCTCGCCGACTGCCAGACCGAGATCTTCGCTGCGCGCAGCATGACTCTGGAGGCGGCCCGCAAGCGCGACAACGGCGAAAACGTTACGATGGAAGCCTCGTGCTGCAAGTATTTCGCGTCGGAGATGTGCGGCAGGGTCGCGGATCGCGCAGTGCAGATTCATGGCGGTGCCGGCTATATGGCCGAGTCCGCCGTGGAGCGCTTTTACCGCGACGTGCGCCTGTTCCGGCTCTACGAAGGCACGAGCCAGATCCAGCAGCTCGTGATCGCCCGCCATCTGATACGCAACGCCGGCCGTTAGGCCAGGCTTATTTCTGGAGTTCAAGCAGTGCCATTCGACGAACTATTGCAGCAACTACGTGAACGCACGGCACGCGTGCTCGGGATGGGCGGCGCGGACAAACTCGCCAAACGCAAGGCCGAGGGCCATCTCAACGCGCGCGAGCGCATCGATTACCTGGTAGACGCCGAAAGCTTCTTCGAGTCCGGCATGTTTGCCGTGGGCGTGCGCCCGGAAGTGCGGCATAAAACGCCGGCGGACGGCAAGATCGCGGGCTTCGCGCGCATCGCCGGTCGCGAAATCGGGTTGGTATCGAACGATTTCACGGTGCTCGGCGCGTCGTCGTCGGTCATCAACATGAAAAAGATCAAGCACGTGAAACAGGTCGCCGCCAAGCGCGGCCTGCCGCTCGTGCTGCTGGGCGAATCGAGCGGTGCGCGCATGCCCGACCGCATGGGCTCGGCGGGCCGCGCGATCATCGCGCAGGACCCCACCGAATATCAGCGCCTGCGCGAAACGCCGTGGGTATCGGCTTTGCTTGGCGCGTGCTACGGGTCGTCGACCTGGTATTCCGCGATGTCGGATTTCGTAGTGATGCGCAAAGGCGCGATCATGGCGATCGCGAGTCCGGGTGTCACGTCGATTGCGATCAATCGGCCGATAAGCTCCGAAGAGCTCGGCGGTTGGAAACTGCTCACCGGCGTATCGGGCCTGGCCGATCTGGCGGTCGACACCGACGAGCAGGCACTCGATGCGATCAAGCGTTTCCTGTCGTACCTGCCCAGTCATTGCAACGAGCCGCCGCCGGTCCAGCCGGTGCCGGCGGGTTCCGCGGATGCGTGCCGCAAGATGCTCGACATCGTGCCCGAATCGCGCAACAAGGTGTACGACGTGCGCCACGTGATCAAGGTGATCGCGGACACCGATTCGACGTTCGAGCTGAAAGAGCGCTACGGCAAATCCATCGCAACCGTATTCGCGCGCCTCGACGGCAAAAGCGTCGGCTTCATCGCCAACAACCCCATGTTCAAGGGCGGCGCGCTGGATGCCGATGCGTGCCAGAAAATCACGAGCTTCATGGTGCTGTGCGATTCATTCAACGTGCCGCTCGTATACCTCGTCGACGTGCC
>JBDSSV010000339.1:0-3493 GCA_039928535.1 Burkholderiales bacterium | reverse complement strand
CCGGCCGCGATCGGGATTACGAAGCGCACCGGTTTTGCCGGGTAAGTCTGGGCCGCGGCCGGCAATATAAAAATTCCAGCCAGCAAAAACAAACTTGAAGCCGCGATGATGCGATTTGAAATCATGGTCGCTCCTTATATCCGGACGCAATTCAGTATATAGCATCGTTACGCGTACGCTCGACGCGCGATGTTGAGTAACCACACGTTGACCGCGTTGCGCGAACGTGCCACATTTCTGCCTGTAGCGCGATCGCTTGTTGGTGTGCGACCAGGCGGTCAGCGGACGCGAAATTCCTTGCAACTATCGCATAATTTTCTCTAGGCTACATTCAACGCACTGATGTTGTGCGGCGTGCACCGCCGCGATACACAACAATGGTGACTGCGCGTATTACTGGGAGAGCATCGATGAATATTGTTCAGCGGTTTACAGGTATGTTTATGGCTGCAGCGGCTCTCGGCTTTGCCGCGCACGACGCCATCGCGCAAAAGTGGCCGGAGAAACCCGTGCGCATCGTGACGCCGTTCGCGCCGGGCGGCGGCACCGACGTTTTCGCGCGCCTGCTGGCGCAGCGTCTCACCGAGGTGCTCGGCCAGCAGTTCATCGTCGACAACCGGCCCGGCGCGGGCTCGACCACGGGCACCGATTACGTCGCGAAAGCGCCGCCGGATGGCTATACGCTGTTGATGACCTCGGCGTCGTTCACGTTCAATCCGGGCCTCTACTCCAAGCTGCGTTACGACTCGGTCAAGGATTTTGCGCGCGTGTCCCAAGTCGTGCGCGTGCCACACGTGATTGTCGTGCTGCCCTCGTTTCCCGCCAAAAACGTGCAGGACCTCGTGCGCATTGCGCGTGCCAAGCCCGGCGAAGTGTTGTACGCATCGTCGGGCCCGGGCAGTGCGCTGCATCTCGCCGGCGCGTTGTTCGGTGTCGTCACCGGCACGCAGCTCACGCACGTGCCCTATAAAGGCGGTACCGCGGCCGCGACCGCCATCCTGAGCGGCGAGGCCACGGTCGCCTTCAGCACGATAGAAACGATCATGACGCTGCTGCAGGCCGGGCGCCTGAAACCGCTCGCGGTATCGACGCGTGAACGCGCTGCCGTACTGCCGCAGGTACCGACCGTCGCCGAATCGGGCTTCAAAAACTACGAGGTCGTCGGCTGGTTCGGCGTCATGGCGCCGGCCGCGACGCCGAAGTCGGTGATCGATCTGCTCAGCGGCGAAATTACCAAGGCGATGGCGACACCCGCGATGCGTGAGCGCGCCCTGCAGGACGGTGCGACGCCGGTCGGCAGCACGCCCGACGAATTCGATCGTGCGGTGCGCGCCGATATCGTGAAGTGGACAAAGATCATTCACGACGCGGGGATCAAGCTGGATTAACGGTGGGACAGCAGATAGAAGAACTCGCGCGCTTCGTCGCGCGCACGCAGTGGGACGATGTTCCTGCATCCGTGCAAAAGCATACCAAGCTCGTGTTGCTCGATACGCTCGGCGTCATACTGGCCGGCGGCGCGCGGCCGGAGGTTGTCGAGCTGCGTACGCGGCTGGCGTCGACTGCCGGCACCGGCGCGACGGTATATGCGCGCGGCTGGCCGCAGAACGATCCACGTACTGCGGCGCTGCTGAACGGTATCGGTGGCCGCTCGATCGAACTGTGCGAAGGGCTGCGTCTGGTGACCGGACAGGCTGCGATGCAGGTGCTGCCCGGTGTGCTGGCGATCGGCGAGCAAGCAGATAGTTCGGGCCGCGAGATGCTGGCCGCATTCATCCTCGGCTACGACCTGGCCGCGCGTTTCAATTTTGCATTCACGCCGCGTCCGCTCGCACACCAAAACGGCCAGGCTTCGCTGCTGGCGGCAGTCGCCGCCGGCGCGCGCCTGCGCGGTCTCGACGCCGCGGGTATCAGCCGCGCCATGCGCATCGCGACCACGCTCGTGATGACGCCGAGCTATACGAACGCAGTGGCGGGTGCTACGACGCTCAACGTTGCCGGCGGCATGAGCGGCTTTGCGGCGGCACTGGCGCCCGATCTCGCACTGGCGGGTTTCACGGCGCAGGAAGATGCGATCGAGGAAGCGCTCGGGCATCTGGTCGGCGCCGGCTTCAAGCCTGAAGGTTTGCTCCATGAGCTCGGCACGCAGTGGGAAATCACGCGGAATTATTTCCGGCTGTATGCATGTTGCAATCCGATCCATCCCGCGCTCGACATGGTGCACGATGCGCTGGCCGATCTCAAGCCGGCGCCGGACGAAATCGAGAGCATCGACATTGCGACATATCGCTTTGCTTCGGTGATGCGCAATCCCGCTCCGCCAAATTTCTTCGCGTCGAAGTATTCCCTGCCGCATGCGGCAGCAGTGATGATAGTGCGGGGCAAAGCCGGGCACTCCGAGCTCGATGACACGGCGCTACAGGACGTCGCCATTGCAGCGCTGCGCCAACGCGTGCATGTAACCGAAGATACGGCAATGAGCGCTGTCGCACCGCGGCTGCGGCCGGCGCGTGTTACGTTGACGCTGAAGGACGGCCGCAAGGCGACGCATGAATGCGACAGCCATCGCGGCGATTTCAACCGGCCCTTTGCGGAGTCCGAGTTGCGCGCAAAATTTCACGAGCTTGCCGGCACGGTGCTGACGGCCGAAGGCGCGACTAAAGTCGAAGCGGCGGTCGACCGCTTCGAGCAGTGGAAGAGTGTGCGCGAATTGACTGCACTACTGCGAAGCCACGGCAAGCCTTGATTAATCCAGAATAAGAACGCGAGTTTTCCCCGGAGGACGGACATGTTCGATCTTGTAATACGCAGCGACCGCGTGGTGACGCCGACCGGTGTCGCGGCTTGCGATGTGGCGATCGCAGGCGGAAAAATAGCCGCCATTGCCGCGGCTGGAACCTACGACGGCAAGAGCGCGAAGCGATTAATCGACGCCACCGGAAAAATCGTCATGCCCGGCGGCATCGACCCGCACGTACATCTCAAGTGGTACACGCCGCATCCCGACGGCACTGTGACGTACACCGATCCGCCGTCGATCGTGAGCAAGGCCGCGCTCTATGGCGGCACGACGACGATGATCGACTTCGCGCGTTGGACGCACGGCAAGACCGTGCAGCAGGCGATCGAGGACAGGCACCAGGACTGGACCGCGCAGTGTTACTGCGACTACAGCTTCCACGTGATGGTGGAAGGCAAGCTGCCGCCCGAAATTTTCGGCCAGCTCGCCGAGGCGCTGCGCGCGGGTTACCCTACCGTCAAAATTTTCACCACTGACATCACGCCGAGCCGCCGCGGCCGCATGGTCGATTTCGGCGATATCTGGGAAGTGTTCAAGGTCGTGGCGGCCGAGCGCGGTCTGTGCGTGATGCACGGCGAAGACAACGACATCGTCATGCATATGTACGACAAGCTGATCCGCGAAGGCCGCACCGGCTTCGAGAACATGGCCGAAGTGCACAACGCTATGTCCGAAGACCTGTCGTTCCGCCGC
>JBDSSV010000338.1:0-3849 GCA_039928535.1 Burkholderiales bacterium | reverse complement strand
GCTGGTGGCGACGGCGCCCGCCGACGGTTACACGGTGCTAATCCAGACCATTACGACGCAGGCCATCAATCACAGCCTGTATGCGAAGCTTGCGTACGATACGCGCAAGGATTTCGCTGCGGTCGGACTGATCGCGGTGATTCCGGTCGTGCTGGCGGCGCACCCGTCGTTGCCCGCGCGCAACGTCAAGGAACTGGTGGCGCTTTCGCACACGCGCGCGGGCAGACTCGATTTCGCCAGTCCCGGCATCGGCACGGCATCGCATTTCGGCGTCGAGTTGTTCAAGCTGGCGTCCAAAGCCGATCTCACGCACATCCCCTACAAGGGCGCCGGACCGGCTATCGTGGATGCGATGGCGGGGTTCGTGCCGCTGGTGACGGACAACATCACGTCATTGAAGACGCATATCGATTCCGGCCGTCTGCGCGGCATCGCGATCGGCAGCGCGCAACGTTCCGAGGCCGCGCCGCAGCTCGCGACGTTTGCCGAATCCGGCTATCCCGGGTTCGAGGCGAGTTCCTGGTGGGGCATATTGGCGCCCGCGCGCACACCGGCGTCCGTCATCACGCGGCTCAACAGCGAGTTGAACAAAGCACTGGATGACGGCGCAGTGCGCGGCCGTTTGCTCACTCATGGAGCCACGCTCAAGTCGGGTACGCCGGCGCAGGCGAACGACCTGATGATGTCGGAGATCGATAAATGGGCGACGGTCGTCAAAGCGACCGGCGCACGGGTCGATTGAGCAGCGCGCATGAAATACAACAATCGCAGTCCGGTTACAAACTACAGGAAAATTTCAAAGTGAAAATCGCGATACTCGATGATTACCAGCAGATCGCCATGCAGTCCGCGGATTGGAAATCGTTGCCGGCGGGGACCGAAGTCAAATCGTTCGCTGATTACATCCCGGGCCAGGACGAAGTCATCAGGCGTCTTCAGCCTTACGACGTCATCGTTGCGATGCGCGAGCGCACGCGTTTTCCGGCGGAGGTCATCGACGCGCTGCCTAACCTCAGATTCATGGTGAGCACCGGCGGGCGCAATGCCAGCATAGACGCAGAAGCCTGCGCGCGCCGCAAGATTCCGCTCGCGTTCGCGCACGGCGTGGCGACGAGCAACGCCTCGACTTCCGAAGTTGCATGGGCACTGATACTGGCGCTGTTCAAGCGCATGCCGCAGGCCGACAAGGCAATGCGCGCGGGCGGCTGGCAGGAGACCGTGCTCACGCAGTCGCTGATGGGAAAGACGCTGGGCGTGCTTGGCCTCGGCCGTCTCGGCACTTACGTCGCGAAATACGGTCTGGCTTTCGGCATGAACGTAATCGCGTGGAGCCCGCACCTAACCGACGAGCGCACCGCCGCAGTTGGCGTGCGCCGCGTATCGAAAGAGGCGCTGTTCAAGGAATCCGACGTGATATCAGTGCACATGGTCCTGAACGCCAAGACCCAGGACATCGTCGCGGCGGCGGATATTGCCGCCATGAAACCCACGGCCTGTATCGTCAACACCTCGCGCGGGCCGCTGATTAACGAGCAGGCTCTCGTCAGCGCGTTGCAGGCAAAAAAAATCGCGGGCGCGGGGCTCGACGTGTTCTGGGTCGAGCCGCTGCAGAAAGACCACGTGCTGCGCAAGCTCGATAACGTCGTGCTGACGCCCCACATCGGCTACGTCGTCGACGACAATCTGCAGATGTTCTACGAGAATTCGCTGAAAAACATCAAGACCTGGATCGCCGGCGAGCCGCTCGCGCCTAAGGGTTAGATCCTGAAACGCGGCGAGGCCGGGAGAACGTGCCCGCCCGGCCTCGCGTTTATTGCCGTGACGGCGTGCGCCGTCGCTAAGTGATACTAGTATTGCCGGTTATCGTAAAACGAACCGAGCGCCTGACCGACCAGTGCGCCTATGCCGAGGCCGGACGCGGGCTGGTTGTAATACACCGGTTGCTCGACGATCACGGGGCGGCGGGCGTAGTAGTACGGACGCTCCACGATCACCGGACGGTGCTCGTAGCCGCGGTAGGCGTAACGGTCGTGGCCGCGGTAATGGTCGACGTGGCGGCCGTGATCGTAGCCGCGGTCAAAGCGCTCATGACGATCAAAGCGATCGTGGTCGTACCTGTCTGCAAAAGCGGGCGCGGCAGTTACGAGGGTCGCACCGGCCAACAGGCTGAAAATAAGTTTTTTAATATTCTTCATGGCACTTTCTCCTGGTGAGAGTTGTGGGGACACCCGTCCACACGCGAAGCCATTGTTTACCTATGCGGCATTACTGTGTGCAAGCAATTGTGAAGAAGTGTTACGGCGGAAATGCCCGTTAAATGAAGTGCTAAGCACACGACAGGCGCAGCCGCGCACTTGCTGGCGGCAGCGCCGCAATCAGGGCAGCACGTCGACGCTGATTTTCGCGTCCTTGATCAGTTTTTTCCACATTGCGAGGTCGCTGACCAGCAGGTCGTGATATTCGCGCGGCGTGGTGGTGGCGATCTCGAGGCCGTTTTTCTCGAAGCGCTGCATTACGTCGGGCATCGCGAGTCCCCTGTTCATGATCGCGTTCAGCCGGTCGACGATAGTCCGTGACGTTCCTGCCGGCGCGACGATGCCCCACCAGCCCGTGTTGTAATAACCCGGCACCGTTTCCGCGACCGTCGGAATGTCCGGATAGGCCTTGAGCCGCTGCGGATGCCCGACGCCGAGTATCCTGACCCGTCCGGCCTGATGCAGCGGCAGCAGTTGCAAAAGCCCGGTGACGATCATCTGCACGTTACCGGCGATGAGATCGTTAACCGCCAGCGCAGTGCCCTTGTACGGCACGTGCACGAGTTCGATGCCGGTCAGCGTCATCAATTGCGCCGCACCCAGGTGATTGGGCGTGCCGACGCCTGGCGATGCGACGTTGAGCTTGCGCGGCTGCGCGCGCGCAAGGTCGATCAATTCCTTTACGTTGTTCGCGGGCAGGCTCGCGGTCACCGCGATTGCATAAGGCACGTACGTCGCGAGGCCGATGGTCGCGAAATCTTTTAGCGGATCGTAGGGAATCCTCGCGCCCATCAGCGCCGGGCCGGACACGAGCCCGCCGGTCGTGCCGAGTAGCAGTGTGTAGCCGTCTGGCGCCGCTTTCGCGCCGAGCGCGTGTCCGATGGTCGCTGCCGCGCCGCCGCGGTTGTCGACAACGACCGACTGGCCCAGCGCTTTCGCGAATATGGCGGCGAGCTCGCGCCCCGTGAAATCGGTACCGGCACCGGGCGGATAGGGGACTATGAGCCGAACCGGACGGTTAGGGTAGGGCGCCTGCGCCCAGGCCGCGGCACCCGCGGCGAGCAGCGCTAACGCCACACATGCAGTGCGGATTTTCAATCGAGTTTCCTGGCGAGGCCGAGGTCTTTCAGCACGTCGCGCAGTTCGACGTGCATGGCGTCGAGATAGCGCAGCGTATCGCGGCTGTTGCGGTAATCGCTTTCCCACTGGTTGGCGGCGAGGTTCTCCTTCCATTGCGGGTCGCGCGAAATGCGCTCGAGCACGTCGTCCCAGAATGCGATTTGCTCCGCGCTCATGCCTTTCGGCCCCCACACGCCGCGCCAGGTGTTGAAGGTGCCCGCGACACCTTGTTCTTTCCACGTCGGCACCGACGCGAGCGGCCCGGTGAGCCGCTGATCAGAGCTGATCGCGAGGATGCGCACCTTGCCGGCTTCCATTTGCTTCACGAGCTGGCTGGTGCTGCCGATGTGCAGATCGATATGGCCGCCCAGCAGCGCGGTGATGGAATCGCCCGAGGACTGGAATACCGGTACTTTCAATTTGCGCGTGTCGACGCCGGCGGAGCGCGCGGCAAGCACATAAGCGATATGGTTGT
>JBDSSV010000337.1:0-2791 GCA_039928535.1 Burkholderiales bacterium | reverse complement strand
CCTGCGCTTCGAGGCCGAGCTCATAGGCGCGCGAGCCGATCTCGACGATCAGGTCCTTGCGTCCGACCAGCACGCCGGCGCGCGGGCCGGCGACGTGCTTGTCCGCCGAGCAGCCGGCCAGATCGATGGCGCCGACCTGGAAGGTGCGGGGCTCTTCGAAGAAGGCGACGCGCGACGCCATGTGCGCGTCGTCGACGAACGCCAACGTGTCGGCGTTGCGCGGCAATGCGAGCGCTTTGGTGAATTCGTCGAATGGCAGGTGGCGCTTCGACGCGCTGATCGGCGTGATGAGGAGCAGCCGCGGGGCGCCTTGGGCATGCCAGGCTTTTTTGAGCTCGGCATAAGTGTGGAATTCCTGAAAGTCGGCACCGGCCATCGCAATCGGACGCACCGTCGACGGATGCGACACGCCGTTCAGCGGAGCGAGCGCGAGCACGCGATCGCCGGGTTTCAATAGCGTCGTCAGCGCGATGAAATTCGCGGCCGATACGCGATTCAATATGATCGCGCTGTGCTTGGCCGGATCAGCGCCCATGTGTTTCAAAGCGTAGGGCTCGGTCTTGCCTTCGAAGCGCTCGAAGAACGGCACATGGCTCGTCAGGTGCAGCGTGTCGTCCGCCGTGATGCCGGCGCCGCGATTCATGCCGGAAAGATCGTAGACGCTGTCCTGCCCCTTGCTTCGTACACGTTCCGCGACGAGCTGACGCGCCTTCAGCATGCGCGCGACTTCTTCGTCGGTGCTTTTTAGGATAGTGCCGCGCGCGTAGCGCACGATGGGGTCGAGCGGATTGCCGAAGCGGTCGGTGGACGGGGTGACGGGTGTAGTCATAGCGGGCTTTCGCGGCGAAGTTGCGAGGGGAGATTGGATGATAGGCGCGGGCGGCGAAGCCGGTCAAGAACGCCGATTCCCGTTTAAACTGGCGCATGGCAATTCTTAACATCATTGGCGGCGGCCGCGCCGGGCGCACATTGGCGCGGGTATTTGCGCAGGCTGGAGCGTTCGCCGTCGGCGATGTGTGCGACTGTTCGTCCGCGGTCGCGGCGGATGCCGTTGCGTTTATCGGCGCCGGCCGGGCGATTGACGCAATTGCCCGCATGCGCGGTGCCGCGGTGTGGATGCTCACGCCGCCGGACGACCAGATAGTGGCGTGCGGCAGAGAATTGAACGCGGCGGGACTGCTAAAGGCAGGCGATGTGATATTTCACTGCAGCGGTGCGTTGCCGTCGCGCGATCTGGCGGCAGCACTGCCGTCCGGCATGGCGGTCGCGAGCGTGCACCCGTTGAAGAGCTTTGGCGATCCGGCACTGGCGGCCCAGACATTTGACGGTACCTACTGCGCGGCCGAAGGCGATGCTTCGGCGCTGGCCCTGCTCAAGCCTGCGTTCGAGCGCAGCGGGGCGCGCGTATTCGAGATTGATCCCGCGTTCAAGACTATCTATCACGCGGCCAGCGTCATCGTGTGCAATTACCTCAATGCGCTGCTGGAGACCGGGCTGCGCAGTTATGAGAAGTCCGGTATCCGGCGCGATGACGCCCTGCGCATGATGGAGCCGCTGGTGCGCGAAACGCTCGACAATATTTTCCGGCGCGGCACGGCCGCTGCGCTGACCGGGCCAATCGCGCGCGGCGACAGCGCGCTCGTGTCGCGTCAGGTCGATGCGCTCGATGCATGGGACCCGCGCATCGCGGCGATCTACCGGCAGCTCGGCGCGATCACCGTTGAGCTGGCGCGCGCGCAGGGTGGCGCCGCGGCGCCGGCGCTGGACGCCATTGAGATCAAGCTTGCAGGGGAGACGCCTGGCAGACCGTAGATTGCCTGTCAATCAGTTGCGAGGCGCAGGTTCGCCGCGCGCCCGCGGTCCGCTTAAATCCCGGGCTGAACGCTGTGATAGTAAAAATTCGTGCTGTCGTAGACGCGCGTGCGCAACTCGACCGGGAGATCGTTATAGGTAAATGCCAGGCGATCGATTTGCAACAGCGGGTCGCCGCGCTTCAGTCCCAGCACGTTCGCCTCGTGTGAATCCGCCCGAATGGCGCGCACGCGGTCTTCCATGCGGATGACATTGAGCCCGCACAGGTCCTGATAAAGCGCGTAGGTATTCTGCTTGTTGTTGCGCAATGCCCGCGCCGTCAGGCTTGGAAACAGATAGACCGGTACGGTCGTATGGCGCAGCGAGACCGCGTGCTGATTGACTTTGACGACAGTCTCCCAATGGAAAACCGCGGAATCCTTGCGTCCATCCAGGCACAACAGTCCGGCTACGCGCTTGTCGGCGCGCTGCTTCCTGAACGACGTCACCAGCTCGAGCGTCGGCACCACCTTGCGGTTGGCGACGTCGAACACGTGCGAGAAGTGCTGGCGCGCGCGGTCGCGCTGGTGGTGCGCGACAAATGTCCCCTTGCCCTGCTTGCGCGCGAGGATGCCGGCCCCCACGAGTTTCCCGATGCCGGCGCGCACCGTGTAAATCGCCACGCCGAAACGTTTTGCGAGCTCCGACTCTATCGGCAATTGCGCGCCGGGACGCCATTCGCCTTCCGCGAGGCACTGCAGGATGTCGCGCTCGATTTGCTTGTACAGGGGCTCGCGCGATCGCATGTTGAGGGAATGCTTGATCACGCCTGAGGGCATCTTTTGCTTCGGCAGCTGAAGATAGGGTGCAGATTATAGTATTCTTATGAGACCGTCATATGAGTATGGGCTAGTACCGACGGCTCGAGGGGGGGCTGCGGCATGGTTGGCAGCGGCCGCTCGTGCTTCGGAGTGCGGTCGGAAACGGCCCTGGCAGCGAC
>JBDSSV010000336.1:0-2611 GCA_039928535.1 Burkholderiales bacterium | reverse complement strand
GAATACGCATTCGTCGGCGCGGGCGCAGTCGTCGCCGGCGATGTCGCCGCTTACGCACTGGTCGTCGGAGTGCCGGCGCGCCGCATCGGCTGGATGTGCGTTTGCGGCACGCGCCTGCCGCCCACCGGCGACGCGGCAGTTTGTACAGCCTGCGGTAAGCAGTACCACATAGAAGACGACGAATGTCGGCCGGAAAGTTGACAGATAATCAGTGGGCAGTTTGCAGTGGGCAGGCCAGAGCAGCACCTGAAAACGACGGCCAACTGAATCCTGAACACTAAACACCAAAAATTAATCACTGCCAACTGATACCTGCCAACTGCAAACTGAATTCTGCCAACTCATCCCTGCCAACTGATTGATAACTTCGAATGATTACCCCCTTCATCGATCTGAAATCGCAATACGCAGCGCTGCGCGACCAGATCAACGCGCGCATGCAGGCGGTGCTCGACCATGGCCAGTTCATCATGGGGCCCGAAGTCGCGGAACTCGAGAAGAAACTCGCGGAATTCACCGGCGCCAAGCACTGCATCACCTGCGCGAGCGGCACCGAGGCGCTGCTGATGGCGTTGATGGCGCTCGATATCAAGCCGGGCGACGAAGTGATCACGCCTTCATTTACCTTCATCGCCACCGCCGAAGTCGTCGTATTGCTCGGCGCGACGCCAGTGCTCGTCGACGTAGAGCCTGACACCTGCAATCTCGATGTGCGGCAGCTCGAAGCCGCGCTCACGCCGAAGACGCGCGCGATCATGCCGGTCTCGCTTTACGGGCAAACGGCGGACATGGACGAGATCAACACCATCGCCGCGAAGCACGGCGTACCGGTGATAGAAGATGCGGCGCAAAGTTTCGGCGCAACGTACAAAGGCCGCCAGAGCTGCAATCTTTCGACCATAGGCTGCACGAGTTTTTTCCCGAGCAAGCCGCTCGGCTGCTACGGCGACGGCGGCGCGCTGTTCGTAAACGACGATGCGCTCGCGCTGGCACTGCGCCAGATACGCGTGCACGGTCAGGAAAAGCGCTATCACCACACGCGCATCGGGCTCGGCGGCCGCATGGACACCCTGCAGTGCGCAGTGGTGCTCGCCAAACTCGAACGGTTCGCGTGGGAGATCGAGCGCCGGCGCGCGATCGGCCGCCGCTATGAAAAGCTGCTATGCGAGTTAGCACCCATGATCAGGACGCTGCCGGTGAAGCCGGACCGCACTTCGGTGCACGCGCAATACACCGTGCTCGCCGAAAAACGCAATGAACTGCAGAAGAGGCTCGAGGCGTGCGGCGTGCCGACCGCAGTGCATTATCCGGCGCCCATACATCAGCAGCCCGCGTACACACAGTTCGGCGCGGGCGCGAAGCTGGCAATTTCAGAGCGGGCCGCGCGCGAAGTCATCAGTCTGCCGATGCACGCTGATCTCGACGAGACTACGCAGGACAAAATAGTCGCCGCGATCAAGCAATCACTGGCGGCCTGACCGCCTTGAACCTAGCCGTCAATTCGACGGATTTACCTGAGGAAGCTGCATGGATATCAAAGGAAAACGGATTCTTGTCATTGGCGGCGCCGGCCTCATCGGCTCGCATGTCGTCGACGAGCTGGTCAAGCAGGACGTGGGCGAAGTCGTCGTCTATGACAACTTCGTGCGCGGACGCCACGAAAACATCAACGCCGCGCTGAAAGACCCGCGCGTCAAAGTCTACGAAGTGGGCGGCGACGTCTGCCAGACGGACATCCTCGAAGCGGCAATGGACAAGGTCGACGGTGTGTTCCACCTCGCCGCTCTGTGGCTATTGCAGTGTCACGACTATCCCCGCTCCGCGTTCGACGTGAATATCCGCGGCACGTTCAACGTGCTCGAAGCCTGCGTCAAGAAATCGATCAAGCGGCTGGTCTATTCCTCATCGGCCTCGGTCTACGGCGATGCCGTGCGCGAGCCGATGGACGAAGATCATCCGTTCAACAACCAGAATTTCTACGGCGCGACCAAAATCGCGGGTGAGGCGATGGCGCGTGCGTTTCACTTCCGCTACAAACTGCCCGTGGTCGGCCTGCGCTACATGAACGTTTACGGCCCGCGCCAGGACTATCAGGGCGCGTACATCGCCGTGATCATGAAGATGCTCGACGCCATCGACCGCGGCGAAGGCCCCACCATACTCGGCGACGGCAGCGAAGCGTTCGATTTCATTGCGGTGGAGGACTGCGGCAAAGCCAACCTGTGCGCGATGAGCTCCGAAAAAGTCGACCGGTTCTACAACGTCGGCACCGGCAAGCGCACCTCGCTGAAGGAGCTCGCCGAAATGATTGTCGACATCACCGGCTGCGAAAAACCGATCAACTTCGCGCCCCGCAGCCAGGCGACGCTCGTGCGCAATCGCATCGGCTCGCCGAAGCGCGCGAGTGAAGAAATCGGCTTCACCGCCTCGGTCGGACTTGAAGAAGGCCTCAAGCGCGTCATTCAGTGGCGCAAGACGCACAAAGCCGAAGTCGCCATGCGCCGCCGCGCGGCCGGATTGCCCGCGGAATAACGCCCCGATGTGCGGCATCACAGGCGTGCTGCATTTCGACGGCGAACCCGTTTCGCCGGTCGTTCTGCGCCGCATGACG
>JBDSSV010000335.1:0-4723 GCA_039928535.1 Burkholderiales bacterium | reverse complement strand
CCGTGAATACTTATCTCAACTGGCGGGCACCATCGAAAGACATTACGGTTGGCGTCGGTGAGACCGCTGCTGCAGCGAAATTGCTGGCGGCAAGCAAGGCGCAAAACCTCAACGAACGGCAGTCGCTTGAGTTATTCACGGCGCTCGGTATCGATTGCGTCCGAAGCGTGGTGCTTACTGAGCCGGGCCAGCCGGTCAGGATGACGGGGCCCTTCGCGCTCAAGCTGTTGTCGGCCGACGTACTGCATAAAACAGACGCGGGCATGGTGCGCCTCAATGTCGAGGCCGACAGAGTGGGAGGAATCGCGAAAGACCTGCTGGCGGAAGCCGCCCTGCGGTTTCCGCAGGCTAAAGTGGAAGGGGTGCTCGTGCAGCGCATGGAGCGCGGACTCGCCGAACTTATGCTCGGTTATCGCAACGATGCGGAAGTCGGCCCCACCGTTTTGCTCGGCATGGGCGGGATCATGGCAGAACTCAAACGCAGCTTCAGCGTGCGGCTGGCGCCGGTCAGCGTCGGCACTGCCATGAAAATGATCGAAGAGATAGCAGAGCTCGCAATACTGCGCGGTTATCGGAATCTGCCGCGCGGCGATTGCGATGCTTTGGCACATGCCGTGCGCGCATTGTCGTTGCTTGCCTGCATCAAAGGAAGCACAGTCACCGAAGCGGAAATCAATCCGCTGATCGTGAAAGCGGAAGGTGCGGGCGTAATTGCGGTGGATGGTCTCGTGGTTAGAACCAGCTCATGAATCGAGGCTGGGACGCGCAACAGAAAATGCGAAAGGTGATCAATGGATACAGCGACTGACAACCTCAGCGTAGACGCAAGCAGGAAGCTGGCCGCGCACGCGGCAGGCATCACGTTCGACAAGCTGCCGCCGGATGCTGTACACGCTTTCAAGCGCACGCTGCTCGATTTCATGACCTGCGCAATATCGGGCGCCGCGATGCCCGTATCGAAGGCATTGCTGTCCTATTTCGAGGAGAACGATGCCACGCGCATCTCCAGCGTGATCGGCCACGGCGCGAAGCTGTCGCCGCCGAACGCGGCGCTCGTCACGGGGACTAACGTACACGGACTCGATTTTGACGACGGTCACACTCAGGGCTCAGCGCATCCGTCAGGCGTGATTTTTCCGGCCGTGATGGCCGTTGCGCAGCAGCGCGGCAGTAGCGCTCCCGAGATTATCGCCGCCGTGGTCTGCGGCTACGACGTGATGTGCCGCATAGCGGCCGCGATGCATCCGGAGTCCGCTCGGCGCGGCTATCACAACACGGCGTTGGCCGGCGTGTTTGGCGCGAGCGCCGCTGTGTGCAATCTTTTGAAGCTCGACACCGTGCATACGTTGAATGCATTGGGGCTGGCGGGCAGTTTCTCGGCCGGCATTCGCGAGTACCTCGATGAAGGCGCCGAGATCAAGCGCATACATCCCGGCAAGGCGGCGCGCGACGGCGTCATCTGCGCGGAGTTTGCAAAGCGCGGCATCACCGGACCGACCAAAGTTCTCGAAGGACGCTATGGATTCTTTGCCACGCATGCGGCGCCGCACGTTAAATGGGCGCGGCTGTTCGATGGCATGGGACAACGTTACGAAATCAGTTCCATCTATCACAAACCGTATCCGTGCTGCCGCCATTACCACGCGGTGATCGATGCCATCAAGGAATTGCAGCGCGAGCATGGCTTCGCCGCGGACGATGTCAAACGCGCGGATCTGGGCATGTATGCGGTCGGTTTCAACGGCCACGACTACAAGCATTGCGACACTTTACTCGATGCGCAGATGAGCGCGCCGGTTGCCGCGGCGCTTGCGATCGTGCTGGGCGACGTGACGGCGACGATGTTCGTGCCAGCGACGCTGGATCGGCCGGACGTGCGTGCCATGGTCGAGCGTGCCGATGCACGCATCGACGACGAATGCGAACGCATCTATCCCGGCGTGCGGTCGGGCATGGCGCGCCTCGAGCTGCGCGACGGTAAAGTGCTGGAAAAGCGCGTGCTGGAACCTAAAGGCGAGGTCAAGAATCCGATGACGGATGCCGACCTCGAGGGGAAATTCCGCGCCAATTGCGAGCCGATCATCGGCGGCGCGCGCGGCGAGCGCGTGCTCGCCGACGTTTGGAATTTCAACCAGCTTACCGACGTCACGGCGTTCTTCAAGTGGGGATAGTCGGCGCAATGACGCGCGTGTGCCTGGTGCTAATTGTTGCGTGGACGGCGTCGGCATGCGCGCAAAACTTTCCAAATCGGTCCATCCGCCTGGTCGTACCTCTGGCCGCCGCCGGCGCCGGCGATATAGTTGCACGCACGGTCGCGGTCAAGCTTTCAGAAATGTGGGGGCAGCAGATCGTGATCGACAACCGCCCGGGCGCGAATACGATCATTGGCACTGACCTTGTCGCGAAGGCGAAACCAGACGGCTATACATGGCTGCTGGGAGTGCAGGGCAGCCTGTCCATCAATCCGGCAACTTATTCAAAGCTGCCGTACGATGCGGAGAGGGATTTCGACCCGGTGACGCAGATGACGCGGTACGGTTATGTGCTGGTGGTGCATCCGGCGTTGCCGGTCAGGAACGTCGCCGAGTTGATCGCGCTCGGGCGCGCGCGTCCCGGTCAGCTCGCGTACGGAACTTCCGGCACTGGCGGCTCGAACCATCTCGCCGGCGAATCGTTTCGTCTGGCGACACGCCTGAAAATGGACGCGATACCCTACAAAGGCAGCGCGCCTGCCTTGACGGCGCTGCTATCGGGTGATGTGCCGATCATGTTCGACACCCTGATTACGTCGATTCCGTTGCTCAAAGCAGGTCGCCTGCGTGCGCTTGGCGTTACATTGCCGCGGCGCGCCGCATCGCTACCCGAAGTGCCGACGATCGCCGAAACGGGCGTGAGGGGTTACGAATTTACCGCTTGGCAGTCTATCGTGGTGCCGGCCGGCACCGATAAAGGCATCATCGGCAGGATCCATGCGGACGTCATCAAAGTGCTTGCGCTGCCCGATGTGCGTCGAAAACTGGTCGATGAAGGCGCGAATGACCTGGTGGGTTCTACGCCTGAAGCTCTGGCGCGTTTAATACATACGGACATTCAGCGTTATCGCAAATTGATCGCGGACGCTGGCATACATATCGAATAGATTACGGGATCTCGATGTCCATCAGCGGCGCGTATTGCTGGCCGCCGTGGCCGTCGCTGTCGAGCAGGTCGCCCTGGAAATAAGGGCGCGGAATCGACGCTTTGATCGCGCATGCGTTGTCGACGTAAAAGAATTTCACTGCGGATGCCGGCAATCCGTAGCGCAACGCGACGGCTTCGCGGCTCACCGCGCCCGAGCGCTTGACGCGCTCATACGTCGCGGCGTCGTCGAACATGATGTCGAACGTCAGTTCGAACGGGCCGGCATTTTTGCTGCGTATGAGGCGCGCGAGTTCGGCTAGCTGGGTCATGACAATTTCCTTGGCGTGCCGCTGTCGATTGCGAATAGTTCCATCGGAAACATTTCGCAGGGATCGTCCGGCTCGACGATATGGTTTACGTTGAACCGATAGACCGCGCCGCGATCCAGGTGAGCCGGATTGTAGGGGCAGGCCAGTGCGGTAATCAGGCCGCTCCACTCGGGTATCGGCAGGTGCAGGCCCTGGTGGCGCACGATGCCGGCGATCGAGCTGGCGAAATGCTGCGTCGACGCGGTGACCTCGATGAGCAGGCACAGTTCGTGTGAGCGGATTTCCTTGACCGGCTCCAGCGGGCCCATGGTGCCGTTTTTGCCATAGATGCGGATGTTGATGGTGTACTGATCGGGTTGGATGCGGTCGCCGTAGACCTGCTTGACGCGCGCATGGATGCGCGTCTGCAGGCGCGCGACCCAGTCGTCGATCTGGCGGATAAAAAACGGATCGCGCACCGAGCCGATCACGATGCTCTGATAGCCAGCCAGTTCTGCGCCTTCGAGCTTGACCGTATAGCGGTCGGCCGGAATGAAAGTGCTGCCGGAGACTTTCACCGCACGCTCGCCCTGCGCTTCGTAGCGGCTGTTGGTCAAGTCGAGCGTGCCTGAGCATTCGATGAGCTTGAACGGATCGGAATTCTCGTAAAGGCTGTGCGACGCGATGCTTTGGGGCGTGCAGCGAAGTTCCGGATCCGGCGCTTCCATGACGAAATGGTCTTTTCGTACCCACGCAAACATGCAATCCGGTGTTTTACGATTGACCACTGCAGCCGCGCCGCATTCCAGAATTTTTGCGGCATGCCATGCCATGCCCGATGGAAAGCCGCGCATTTCCGGCAGCGCGGCAAAAATGGCGGTATCGCTCGAACGACCGGCGAGAATGACGTCGGCGCCGGCCTCCAGCGCGCGCTTCCACGGCTCCGCGCCCATCATGCCGACGATGTGTGCGCTGCGATCGATCACGGCTGCATTGAATTCAGGCGCCGGATGCAGGGGTTTGATGCGGCCTTCGGCCAGCCTCTTCTTGAGATATCCCTTGTCCTGCTCGGCGTGTATGAGCGCGAGCTTGAAACTTAATTTCTCACTGGCAGCAATTTCCTGGAGTATTCCGGTACACCACGCCAGATGGACGTCGCCGCCAGCCGTGCCGGCCGAGCCTACCATCAGCGGTATCTTGAGGCGCCGGGCGCCGAGCAGCATGAGGAGCAGGTCGCGTCTGACGGCATCGCGAGGAAATGCCGGCTCGCCGCTGCCGAGATGGCTGGGGCCAGG
>JBDSSV010000334.1:0-3668 GCA_039928535.1 Burkholderiales bacterium | reverse complement strand
CGCCGGTCGGCGAAATCGATGGCAAAAAGCGCCCGGCGTTGTTCACGCACGATGAGGTCATCACGCTCTTTCACGAATTCGGCCACGGCCTGCATCACCTGCTCACGCGCGTAGATGAGCTCGGCGTCGCGGGCATCAACGGAGTCGAATGGGACGCGGTGGAGCTGCCGAGTCAGTTCATGGAAAATTTCTGCTGGGAATGGGCGGCGCTCGCGCCGCTGACCAGCCACATCGATACCGGCGCCAGGCTACCGCGCGAACTCTTCGACAAGATGCTGGCCGCGAAGAACTTCCAGAGCGGCATGCAGACCATACGCCAGGTCGAATTCGCGCTGTTCGATTTTCATCTGCATTTCGACTTCGACCCCCGCGGCGGATCGACCGCGCAGGATCTGCTGGACGGCATCCGCCGTCAGGTGGCCGTCATCATTCCGCCCGCCTTCAATCGTTTCCCGCAGAGTTTCTCGCACGTCTTCGCGGGCGGCTACGCGGCCGGCTATTTCAGCTACAAATGGGCGGAGGTGCTTTCGGCCGATGCCTACAGCCTGTTCGAAGAGCACGGGGTGCTCGACGCCGCGACTGGCAGCCGCTTCCGGGATGAAATCCTCGCCGTCGGCGGCAGCCGCCCCGCCCTCGAATCGTTCGTCGCGTTCCGCGGCCGCGCGCCGAATATCGACGCGCTGCTCAGACACAGCGGCATGGGTCTCTGAGCCCGGGACCGGCGTTGCGCGTGACCTGCGTCCTACCGGCCCTGCATGTGTTTTGCTATAAAATTGGCGCATGCCACGCATTGGAGGAAGTCACATCATGAAAGCCTGGACGCTGTTGATCCTGATGGGATACGCCGCCTTCGCCACGGGCGCGGAAATGTACCGGTGGGTAGACGAAAAAGGCGTGGTCAATTACAGCCGGGACCCGCCTCCCGCGCACATCCGGAAAGTCGAGCAAAAGAAGCTGGGTGATAACCGGGTACAAACGAGCGAAGGTTCGTACAGCCTGCAGCTCGCGACCAAGAATTTCCCGATCACCTTCTACGCCCAGCCCGAATGCGAACCGTGCAAGGCCGCGCGCGCCCATCTCGCCAAGCGCGGCATACCCTTTGTCGACATGAATCCATCCAGGCCAGCCTCGGCGGCAGAGTCGGCGACCTTTAAAAAACTGACCGGCGGCGGCATGGAACTGCCGTTATTGGTAGTTGGACAGCTTAAAACGATCAAAGGTTATCTCGCCGAGGAATACGACGCGGC
The DNA here is from genome assembly GCA_039928535.1 of Burkholderiales bacterium. Taxonomy (GTDB): domain Bacteria; phylum Pseudomonadota; class Gammaproteobacteria; order Burkholderiales; family SG8-41; genus PALSA-1004. The sequence continues at coordinate 2,421 of JBDSSV010000334.1, read as the reverse complement.
ACTTGATCAGGCCGGTTACCCGAGCACCGCGATTCCCGGCGCCAAGCCTGCGGAGAAACCGGTTGAAAAACCGCCTGCGGCTGCGCCGGCAACACCTGCCCCGCCGACAGCTCCCGCCAGCAAATAATGCGGGTTGCGACGTGGAACGTTAATTCGCTCAAGGTCCGCCTGCCGCAAGTCCTCGCGTGGCTGGCCACACAGCAGCCCGATGTTTTGTGCCTGCAGGAAACCAAGCTCGAGGACGCGAAGTTTCCGGTGCAGGAAATCCAGGCTGCTGGATACCAGGTCCTGTTCAGCGGCCAGAAAACCTATAACGGCGTCGCCATACTGAGTAAGGAGTCCGCGACGGCGGCGCAAGCGTCGATTCCCGGCTTCGACGATCCGCAGAAGCGCGTGCTGGCGGCAACCGTCAACGGCGTGCGCGTCGTCTGCCTCTACGTCCCCAATGGCCAGAGCGTCGAATCGGACAAGTACCGCTACAAGCTTGACTGGCTCGCGCGGACGACGTCATGGCTGGCAGCCGAGCTGGCCGCGAACGAGCGTTTGGTGGTGGTCGGCGATTTCAACATCGCGCCGGACGACCGCGACGTGCACGACCCCACAGCATGGGAAGGCCAGGTGCTGTGCAGCGCACCGGAACGCGCGGCCTTTCAGCAGCTGCTTGCCGGCGGTCTCAAGGACAGCTTCCGTCTGTTCGAACAGCCGCCGGCGTCGTTTACGTGGTGGGATTACCGCGTTAACGCGTTCAAGCGCAAGATGGGATTGCGCATCGATCACGTCCTCCTGAGCCCGCGTCTCGCGCAGGGCTGCCGCACCTGCATCATCGATATCGAACCGCGCAGGAACGAGCGTCCGTCCGATCACGCGCCGGTCACCGCGGACTTCGCGCCCGACTGAAGCGCCAGAAGCACCGCCAGCGCGCTCAGTCGTCGGCGCTTTTGCCAGCGTCGAGCCCGAGTTCATGGATCTTGCGCGTCAGCGTGTTGCGGCCGAGCCCGAGCAACTGCGACGCTTCGATGCGCCGGCCGCCGGTGTGCGCGAGCGCGCGCGTGATCAGCGCTTTTTCAAACTGCGGGCCGAGTACATCCATCAAGGATGACTCGCCGCGATTCAACGCGTTCGCTACTTCGCGCTCGAGCGCGGCTATCCAGTTCTCCCCGACCGCGCCGCCTGCGTCAACGCGCAGTTCCGACGGCAGGTCATTGACGTCCACGCTGACGCCGGGCGCCATCACCGTCAGCCAGTGGCAGAGGTTTTCTATCTGGCGCACATTGCCCGGGAAATCCTGGGCACTCAGGAATTTCAACGCCGCGTCCGTCAGGCGCTTGGCCTCGACACCAAGTTCGCGCGCGCTCTTGGCGAGAAAGTGTTTTGCAAGCAACGGAATGTCTTCGCGCCGCTCGCGCAGCGGCGGCAGGCGCAGCCGGATCACGTTCAGGCGGTGAAACAGATCTTCGCGAAAGAGACCCTGCTTAACGCGCACTTCGAGGTCCTGGTGGGTCGCCGCGATCACGCGCACATTGGACTTGATCGGCTGATGTCCGCCGACTCGGTAGAACTGGCCGTCCGACAGTACCCGCAACAGGCGCGTCTGCAGGTCGGACGGCATGTCGCCGATTTCATCGAGAAACAGCGTGCCGCCGTCGGCTTGCTCAAAACGTCCGCGCCGCATCGTTTGCGCACCCGTGAACGCCCCGCGCTCGTGGCCAAACAGCTCGGACTCGAGCAGATCCTTGGGAATTGCGGCGGTGTTGATCGCGATGAACGGTTTTGCCGCGCGCGGACTGTGGCGGTGCAGCGCGCTTGCCACCAGTTCCTTGCCGGTGCCGGACTCGCCCGTTATCAACACGGTCGCGTGCGACTGCGCGAGCCGGCCGATCGCGCGAAAGACTTCCTGCATTGCCGGCGCCTGGCCGAGGATCTCGGGCTCGGCGGCCGGCGTCTCGGCGACGTCGTCCTGGCGCGTGCTCTCCTCCATCGCGCGGCGGATGAGCTCGACTGCGTGATCGACGTCGAACGGCTTCGGCAGATATTCGTAAGCGCCGCCCTGAAATGCCGCGACCGCGCTTTCCAGGTCCGAATATGCGGTCATGATGATGACCGGCATGTGCGGATAGCGCTGCTTGGCTTGCTGCAGGAGCTCCAGGCCCGACTCGCCGGGCATCCGGATATCGCTGACGACCAGTTGCGGCGTCTCGCTGCCGAGCGCGCCGAGCGCCTCGTCGGCGGACGAGAACGTCTTGAACGCGATGTTCTCGCGCGTCAGCGCCTTTTCGAATACCCAGCGTATCGAGCGATCGTCATCAATGATCCAGACCGGTTTCATGTTTTTTCAATCTCGCTGTTATTGATCGGCAGCAGCAGCGTAAACGTCGTTTCGCCCGGCTGGCTATCGAAGGTGATGGTGCCGCCGTGCTGCGT
>JBDSSV010000333.1:0-3446 GCA_039928535.1 Burkholderiales bacterium | reverse complement strand
TAGCGGCGCTCTGAATCACGCATGCCGTCCCGCGAGCGCCAGAAACCACCGGTGCGCGCTACACTTTCGTTGGTATCGAAAGTCTGACACCCGGGCTGACTGTAATGCTGCATGCAGAATGTGGAATGATTGGAATAAGGCTGCTCCACCGCTGTTACGGGAAACGGTACATAACTCGCCGAAAACGGATCGATGGTCGGCGGAATGCCCGCTGTGCTGGCTTGGCCGACATAGCCGGCCGGCTGCACTGTCCTGTCGCTGGCGCGGTGGAAGGAACTGCATCCGGCGAGCGCGAGCGCGACGGCGCCAGTCATCAAGGGCATTACGAAATGAGCTTTCATGACAATTTCTCCTTTAAAAATTTCGATGCGAGCGAACCCGGAAAAAAATCCAAGATGTTCTCGCGTTAGGGGGGACCGGTCGGCCACCAAGTGACGATCACTTGTTTGTATGGTACGAGCGGCACCTGCGCGCTAGGTAGCGGCATATGTCCTGTTTTGATGTAGGAGGAGAGCACCTGATTCTTTTGTGCGGCACCGCACAGAATGGCATAGGCGACGAGTGGAAGATGGGCTCATGGTTAAATGGACCGGACAGTCAGGAGTTTGCTCATCGATTAATCCGAGCCAGCTGGATGTCAGGAACCTTAGTATGATAATTGGTGTAAAAACGATATTAGCGGGGATGGCCGTGTTGCTTCCGGCGCTTGCGCTGGCCTCGTGAGCAAGAACATTTCGCCGAACAAGGTAAGCGTGGACAGCAAAGGCAAATCGCAACCGATGATCCAGCCGGCGAATGCAAAGGCCCGCAAAGGGCGAAAGTCATCGCCTGCCTGCAGCCGGACCGCCGCGTCGACGTTGACGTCACGGGCAGCAAATAAGCGGCCGCGACTGCCTTAAAGCAAAGTCTAACCGCCGCGCGACCTTGTCGTCCGCGGCGGTCTTCTTTCAAACAATGAGAAGCGCAATGACCAGCCAATCTTCCATGACAAAACATCGCAACCTCAAAATTGTCGGCGGAATACTGCTGGGGCTAAGTCTAGTGATCGTGCTGATTGCGGTGTTATTCGATTGGAACTGGCTGCGTGAACCAATCGCGCGCCGGGTCAGTAGCTCGACCGGCCGCAGCTTTGCCATTAACGGTGATCTCGACGTTCGTCTATCTCTGCATCCGCGCATTGTTGCGAATGATATTGCACTCGGCAATGCGGAGTGGGCGCGCGAGCCCCGCATGGCGGAGATCAAACGTCTCGATTTTCGGATCGATCTGCTGAAATTGCTCGCAGGCACCGTCGTCATACCGGAAATGGCATTGTCGGAGCCTCGCATTGCGCTGGAGGTGAGCAAGGACGGAACCCCCAACTGGGTGTTCGATGAGAAGGAGAAAAACAAGCCGTTCGAATTTCCGACAGTGCATGCACTGTCCATCGATCGCGGCAGCGCGACATATCGCGATCCGAAAATCAATACCGACCTGGCGTTCGAGGTCAAGACACTGGATGACGCCAAAGACAATCAGGAACCCAGCGTGGAAATCGCCGGCAAGGGGCGCTTTAAGGGCATGGCGACAACGCTGCACGCGCACGGCGGTGCACTGCTGAGTCTGCGCGATGCCGATCATCCGTACCCGATAAAGGCGAGCGCGATGCTGGGCGCGACCAAAGCCGCCATCGATGGCATGTTGCTCGATCCGTTGCATCTTAAGGGCGAGCAGCTGAATTTCCACCTCGAGGGAGCAGACCTTGCACTGCTATATCCGATTATCGGCGTGCCGATCCCGCCCACTCCAGCCTACAAGTTGGGCGGCTTTCTAGAGCACACGGACGACGTGTGGACGTTCCGCCGTTTTAAGGGGATCGTCGGACAAAGCGACCTCGCAGGGGATTTTTCAGTGGACCGCGGCCGTCAGCCGCAGAAAATAACCGCTGACCTGGTCTCAAAAAAACTGTTGATGCAGGATCTGGGCGGATTTATCGGCGCCGATCGCGGTAACCAGCCGAGCAAGACGCCGCCGCCCAGCGATAAATTACTGCCCGCGGAGCCTTTCAATCTGGAAAAGCTGCAGGCGGCCGACGTCGACGTGCATTTTCGCGGCGAGCACGTCCTGACGGCAAAAATGCCGCTCGAAAAAATGAGCGCGCATCTCGTGATCAACAAAGGTGCGCTGAAGCTTGCGCCTCTCGATTTCGGCTTTGCCGGCGGTCACCTGATAGCAAAAATCGAAATGGATGGGCGTAAGCACCCTATCGCGACGCATGCCGATATCGTCGCCAGAGGCCTGCACCTGGAGCAGATGTTTCCCGGACTCAAGCTAGCCACCGTCAACACCGGCACCATGGGCGGGCGTGCCAAGCTCGACGGCAAGGGCAACTCAATGGCGCAGATGCTGGGCTCGGCCAACGGTGAAGCGGCAGTCATCATGGATGGTGGCACTATCAGCGAATTGCTCCTGAGGCTTTCCAATCTCGATATCGCCAATTCGCTCATGGTGATGCTGGGCGGCGACAAGCAGGTCCCGCTCAACTGCGTGGTGGGAAATTTCAACGCCGTAAACGGCGATTTTCAAGTGCAGTCGCTGGTGATCGATACGCCAAAAGTCAGTGTGACAGGCAGCGGGGCCGTGAACTTCACCGATGAAGCGTTGCATCTGCGTCTGGTTTCCCAGCAAAAAGGCTTTAGTTTGGCCTCTCTGCGCGGTCCCATCGCCATCACCGGCTCGTTCAAGACTCCGGTGGTGCGGCCTGAACTTGGCAAGGCAATCGCGCGAGGCGGGCTCGCTGTCGTCCTCGGCGTGGCGACCGCGGGGATAGGGGCGCTTATCCCTCTGCTTGATTTCGGCAAAGACAAGAAAACAAATTGCAGCGCCCTTATCCAGCAGGCCAAGTCAGATGTTGGCGTGAAGGCGAGCGATATTGCGCCCCGTGCGGGGAAGCGCTGATTCGACCTGACGGACCGTTTTTGGCCGATGTCGGTGTCTTCCGTCAGTCTGTCGGTGCGAAGTCCATGAATGACGGGTAGTAGAAAGAATAGGCGAGCAGTGCCGCCATCCCGTCGCGCGAATTCGTGCATATCGCGAATTGCGTCCGGCGAATGAAGAGTTTTGGAGAGGGCCGCGCGAGAGCGCCAGCCGTTCCCTGACCCCGCCCGCGCGGGTTAGACGGTGCACAGCGCGTGCCGTCTGAGTTGAATCGCGCACCGCGTCGCAACCGCGCACACTAATTTGTCCGTCCAGGCGAGATCTTCGATGGATGCAATCGTCTGCGGCGCTTGATTCAAAAGCACCGGCTCGACCTTCGCCAAGGCCGCAGCGCGCGATTCGCCGTATCGTTTTGTCTGCATGTTCGCTTCCTAGTTACGGGCCATGCATATATCCACATGTCATGAGGAGCAATATACGAGTGAGCCTGCATGCCCGACATCGAACCCGCCCTAAATTTTACGTAGCAC